>JASKZW010000143.1 GCA_030147425.1 Tissierellales bacterium | reverse complement strand
ATACCATAATAAACTGGCTTATCCTTATAATCAGCCAGGACCTTTTCAAGCATCTCCCTGCTTCCATTAAAACTAGTCCTAAAACTTTGAGTAAAGAGCCAGTTGTCATCTCCAATAAAAACATCTCTGGTAAATCTCTTACCTAGCTTTTGATCTAAAATAGACTTAGCCTTTAGAAGCTTAGGTCTAGCAGGGAACTGATCCACCAAGTAGTCTTCTAAGCTATTAGTATAGGACCTTAAATCCTTTAGCTCTAACTTTGGCTTCTGCTCTAGAGTCCTAGCCTCTACCTTACTATGCTCCTGGTCTTCAGTAAAAACTTTCATAATAGGAAATAGGAGCAAGATTATGCAAAACGGTAAAATTACTATTAAATTTTTCCTTTTATCCACTTAAATACCTCCTAAAACCTAAAATAAATAAAGGGATTATAGCTTGAGTTAACTAAACTTAAAGTAGAAAGTAAAAGCAAGGCACATAAAAACACAGACATACAAACTACAAGTAAGTCCCTATCCCTATACCTTTCCCATACTCTCAAAGCTATATTCCTTACCAGAGGCGTAGCCCCTATAATACCTGCCAAAAGCAAGTACCAATTATCCCTTAAAACTAAAATATTGTCATGGTAAAGACTTCCCTTCTTTAGCCCAAACATGATAGCTATATAGTCCTTAGCATAGGCTAAGCTAGGAGATCTAAATAATACAGCTCCTAGAGTAAAGAAAACTATAGTCAATCCATGCTCTAAAAACCTAGGCAAGTGCAGGTCCTTGATAATATATCTTTCTATAGCTATAAGTAAAAAATAATATAAGCCCCAAGCTATAAAGTTCCACTCTGCTCCGTGCCAAAAACCTGTAGCCAACCAAACTAGGAAAAGATTCCTTAGATTCTTTATCCTTGAACACCTATTACCACCCAGGGGAATATAAAGGTAGTCCTTAAACCATGTCCCCAAGGATATGTGCCACCTTCTCCAAAACTCTGTTATAGATCTAGATATATAAGGATAGTTGAAATTTTCCTCATATTCGAAGGCTAGCATACTTCCTAGACCTATTGCCATGTCTGAATAACCACTAAAGTCATAGTATATCTGTAGTGTATAAAAAACAGCCCCCAACCAGGCAGCTCCTGCTCCTAGGGGAAGGTGATTAGTCTTAAATAAATTATCAGCTATAAGTCCAAAACTATTAGACAAAAGAACTTTCTTCCCCAAACCAGTTGAGAATCTTAAAAGTCCATAGCTTATTTTATCCAAACTTAGCTCCCTATTTTCTATTTGATCCATTACAGTATTATACCTAACTATAGGCCCAGCTACTAACTGTGGGAAGGCTGATATGTAAAGTCCTAGTTTCATAAAGCTTTTCTGAACCCTAGCATCTCCCCTATATACATCTATTAAGTAGCTTAGTGCCTGGAAGGTGAAAAATGATATTCCTAAAGGTAGCCTTATAGCAGGTATTTGAAAGTCCAAGTTAAACCAGCTCTTAACATTCCCTAAGATAAAACCTGTATACTTGAAAACAACCAAAAGTCCTATATTAAAGACTACACCCAGACCTAAAATCCTATTTCTATAGGCTTGGTCTTCTCTTTTTTCTAACCCTAATCCTAGCTTATAATTTACATAAATTGATAAAAGCATTAGGAAGACATATGTAGGCTCTCCCCAGGCATAAAAAAAGAGACTTGCTAAAAAGCAAAAAATATTCCTATACCTATTGGGTAAAAACCAATATACTAGCATGGTTATAGGAAGAAAATAATATAAAAATACAATACTACTAAATAACATAGGCATCACCAGATTAATTATACCATTATACCTTGCTATATTCTATCTATAATAAAAAAGACTGGCCTTTCAGCCAGTCTAAAATACTATTTAATTTCTATTCTCTTTCCATCCCTGTCATCTAGGTCTAACTTAGGCAGCTCTACCTTTAAAACACCATTCTCTAACTTAGCCTCTGCCTTGTCTACGTCTACATCATCAATGTAGAACTTTCTTCTAAAACTACCGTACTTTCTTTCCTTCCTAATGTAGTTTTCCTTCTTCTCTTCCAAATCATCCTTGTGTTCTACTTCTATACATAGTAGATTGTCTGCTATTTCAAGTTTAACATCTTCCTTGTCTACACCAGGCAGTTCTGCCTCTAACAGGTACTTGTCCTCGTCTTCCCTAATGTCCACTCTCATATCCAAATCTTCTACTTGAGGGAAGTCAAAGTCCATTAGATCAAATATTTGATCCAATCCTTCAAATCCCCTTCTCCTTCTTGGAAACTTTCTACTTGGCATTAAATCAAACATAGACAACACCTCCTATAGAAAACTAGTAATAGCGTCCACTTAATATATTACCCATTTACTAGAAATATAAACAAAGAGAAACAGCCAGCTATAAGCCGGCTGCTTCTCCCTTACATTTTTACTCTTTCCCTAGCTATACACAAATAGGGAATAGCTCTTCCTGAGCCTGATTAAAATGTAAGTGTCTGAGTTCCTATTACATGAGTGTGGTTGGGTTTAATTTTATTTTAATATATTTTTTACTATTTTTAAAGTTTTATTATAATTTTTTATAATATTTTTTCATTTATAGATATTTTTTATAGTATATTTACTAGTAAAAAAAGACTGCCAGGTCCTAAGACCTGACAGTCTCCCCTCATCCTTATTCACCTCCCTTTGCTAAAAACTTTTACTTCTCGCTAAAAACTTTTACTTGTTTTAATTATTTTACTTTGCCATAATTGTACAATTTTGAGAGAGGTTTTTAAATTTTTTTGGTAAGTTATGTATATTTACTTACCAATTTTATAATAGTATATTTTTTATCATTTTGTAAAGTTTTATTAAAAA
>JASKZW010000137.1 GCA_030147425.1 Tissierellales bacterium | reverse complement strand
ATTATGTTGTATTTAATACATGCAGGAATGGATAAGCAGTTGGCCTTTAAAATAATGGAAAAGGTTAGAAAAGGAAGGGGAATAACTGAGGAAGAAGAAGCTACTATGAGGGACCTAGATGTGCCAGAATGGTATATAGATTCTTGTAAAAAAATAAAGTATATGTTCCCTAAGGCCCATGCAGCTGCCTATGTAACCATGTCCTTTAGGATAGCTTATTGTAAGGTCCACTTTCCAGAAGCTTTTTATGCAACATACTTTACAACTAAGGCTCATGACTTTGATGCAAACTTAGTATTAAAGGGTAAGGAAGTAGTGAATGCAAAATTAAAAGAACTAGAAGACTTAGGCAATGATGCTAGTGCAAAAGAGAAAAATCTTATTACTGTATTAGAGGTTGTTCAAGAAATGTATGCAAGAGGCTTTAAGTTTAAAAATGTAGACCTATATAGGTCAGATAGTGATAAGTTTATAGTTGAAGATGACGGTATACTTCCGCCTTTAAAAAGTTTAGACGGTGTAGGTGAGAGGGCTGCAAGAAATATAGTTGAGGCCCGTAAGGATGGAGAGTTCTTATCTATAGAAGAGATATCAGAAAGAGCTAAGGTAGGTAAGGTTGTATTAGAAGCTTTAAAAGAGCAGGGTTGCTTGAAAGGACTGCCTGAAAGTAACCAGTTGAGTTTATTTTAGAATTTGATTTTATACTCTAATTTATGATATAATCGTAATGATATATGAGAAAAGAAATGGCGAGAGTGGGTTTTCCCACTCTCAATTTATTTAAAATTATTTGAGGTGGTTTTGTTGAGCAAAATAAAAAAAATAAAAAAAGAATGTGAGCCAATTGTAGAAGACTTAGGCTATGACTTAGTAGATGTTGAGTATTCTCACGAGCAAGGCAGTAATTACCTACGTTTTTTCATAGGAAAACGTGGTGGTGTAACAATAGATGATTGCCAGGAGGTAAGCAAGTTAGTTGGTGATAAGTTAGATGAATTGGATTTAATTGATTCAGCTTATTACTTAGAAGTTTCTTCTCCAGGCTTAGACAGGCCATTAAAAACTGATAGGGATTTATATAGGAATATAGGTTATAAAATAGAAATAAGCCTATATAGACCTATTGATGGACAGAAGAAAATTATCGGTGAACTAGTAAACTATGATGATGAGAAAGTTTATATAGTAAAAGATAATGAAGAAATAGGTATAGATAAATCTGATATATCGTTAATAAAGATTCATATAGAAATATAAGGAGGGGTAATTTAATGAATCCAGATTTTATAAGTGCCCTTAATGAAATAGAAGAAGAAAAAGGAATAAGTAAGGAAGTTATATTTGATGCATTAGAATCAGCTTTAATATCAAGTTATAGGAAAAATTTTGGGTCATCACAAAATGTTGTTGTAGATATAGATAGGTTAACAGGTAGTATAAAGGTTTTTGCACAACAAGAGGTTGTAGGAGAGGTTGAAGATGAGCTATTAGAAATTTCTTTAGAAGATGCCTTAAAGATAAGGCCAAGCTATGAAATTGGAGATATAGTTAATATAGAGATAACTCCTAAGAACTTTGGAAGAATTGCAGCTCAAACAGCCAAGCAAGTTGTAATACAAAGGATAAAGGATGCGGAAAGAGATGTAATATACAATGAATTTATTGATAGGGAAAATGAACTTATAACAGGAACAATCCAAAGGGCTAATAGATCAAATATATTTATAGACTTAGGTAAGGTTGAAGGTATATTACCTTTGAATGAACAGATAGAAACTGAAGAATATAATCAAGGTGATAGGATAAAGGTTTATATTTTAGAGGTTAAAAAGACACCAAAAGGCCCTCAGATAATATTATCTAGATCTCATCCAGGTTTAGTAAAGAGACTATTTGAATTAGAAGTACCAGAAATTCAGGAAGGAATTGTTGAATTACATGCAATTTCAAGGGAAGCAGGTTCTAGAACTAAGATTGCAGTTGCATCTAAGGATGAGAATATAGATCCAGTAGGTGCGTGTGTAGGTTTAAATGGTAATAGGGTAAAAACAATAGTAGATGAATTAAATGGGGAAAAAGTAGATATTATAGTTTGGGAAAAGGAACCTGAGAAATTTATTGCTAATAGTTTAAGTCCTTCAGATGTAATAAGTGTAGAAGTAACTGAATCAGAGAACTCAGCTGTTGTTGTTGTGCCAGATTATCAACTATCTTTAGCTATAGGTAAGGAAGGACAAAATGCTAGATTAGCAGCTAAATTAACAAACTGGAGAATAGATATAAAAAGTGAAAGCCAGTATGAGGAAGAAGATTTAGGAATAGAGGAAGAAGATGAAGATTTTTCTTTAGAAGAAGATAAATTACCAGAATTTGAAGAAGATATTAATATAGAAGATGATAGTATATTAGAAGATTAGAGGTGATTTTATGAGAAAAAAACCTTTAAGAAAGTGTGTAAGTTGTAAGGAAAGAAAAGAAAAACATGAACTTGTAAGAATAGTAAATAACAAGGAAGAGGGAATTATTGTAGACCTATCTGGGAGAAAAAATGGAAGAGGAGCTTACCTTTGTAAGGATAGCTTATGTTTAAATAAGGCAAAGGATAATAATTTACTAGATAGATCCTTAAGGTCAAAAGTATCAGAGGATATTTATGACCAACTTGAAGAAATAATAACTTCTAAATAAGTTTAAAAAATAATTGGAGGTGCGTAGTTTGAAAAAAATACGAGTATATGAATTAGCAAAAGAGTTAGATATATCAAGTAAGTATTTAATGGAGATTATGGATGAGTTGGGTGCAGGTGTAAGTAGCCATATGGAAACCATAGATGAAGAAATGGCTCAATTAATTTTAGAATATATAGAAGATGTAAATGTGGAGGAAGATCTTTCAGATGATGAGGGGGACTTTATAGAAATAGAAGAACCTATCATAGTAAAAGATTTTGCTGAAATTTTAGATATGACAGCTGCCCAACTAATAACAGAATTAATAGGTCAAGGTCTTATGTTAACTCAAAATGAGGAAATAGACTTTGAGGTAGCAGAAAAAATAGCAGATAAATTAGGCTATAAAATTAAGTTAAAGGAAGTAACAATTGAGGAAGTAGAAGAAGAGATAGAAGAAGAATATAATCTAGACTTTGAAGATGATGAAAAGGACTTAAAACCAAGACCGCCAGTAGTTACTGTTATGGGTCATGTTGACCATGGTAAAACATCTTTATTAGACGCAATAAGGGATACAAGGGTAACAGCAGGAGAAGCTGGTGGAATAACCCAACATATAGGAGCATCTGTTGTAAAAGTAGGGGATGAAGACATAGTATTCTTAGATACTCCAGGTCATGAGGCCTTTACTTCTATGAGGGCCAGAGGAACTCAGGTAACAGATATAGCAATATTAGTAGTGGCTGCAGATGATGGAATCATGCCTCAGACTGTTGAAGCTATAAGCCATGCTAAGGCGGCAGAAGTGCCTATAATCATAGCTATAAATAAAATGGATAAGCCTGAAGCAAATGAAGACAGGATCAAGCAAGAATTAACAGAATATGATTTAGTTCCAGAAGACTGGGGTGGAGATACAATTACTATGCCAGTATCAGCTTTAAAAGGCGATGGTATAGAAGAATTATTAGAAATGGTTCTTTTAGTAGCAGAATTAAAGGAATTAAAAGCCAATCCAGATAGAAACATAGTAGGTACTATAATAGAAGCTCAATTAGATAAAGGAATGGGACCAGTAGCTACAGTTTTAGTACAAAAAGGAACCTTGAAAAAAGGCGATATGGTAGTAAGTGGAGTTGCAAGTGGTCGTGTAAGGGCTATGTTTGATGATAAGGGACAGGAAATAACAGAAGCTGGACCTTCTATGCCAGCAGTTATCTTAGGGCTTTCAGAAGTTCCAGATGCTGGAGATTTAATCTATTCAGTTAAGGATGAGAAAACTGCTAGAACAATTGCAGAGAAAAAGAAAGAATTCTTAAGAGAAGAGCAAATGAAATTAAGTAAGAAAGTATCCTTAGATGACTTATTTGATCAAATCCAATCAGGAGAAGTTAAGGATTTAAACATAATAGTAAAAACAGATGTAAGAGGAACTATTGAGGCAGTGAGTCAGTCTTTAATGAAGTTAGAACATGAAGAAGTAAATATAAACATAATCCACGGTGGAGTAGGTGGAATAACGGAAACAGACGTAATGTTAGCTGCAGCTTCTAATGCAATAATTATAGGATTTAATGTAAGACCGACTTTAAATGCTTTAGAAATTTCTAAGGAAGAAAATGTAGATATAAGAACTTACAGGGTTATATATGAAGCAATAGAAGACATAAAATCCGCTGTTAAGGGTATGTTAGAACCAGAATATAAAGAAGAAGTAATAGGAAGAGCAGAAGTAAGGGCGACATTTAAGGTACCGAATTCAGGAATGGTAGCAGGTATGTATGTACAACAAGGTAAAATTACTAGAAATAGTAATATAAGACTATTAAGAAATGATGTAGTAATACATGAAGGAGAAATATCATCCTTAAAGAGATTTAAAGATGATGCTAGGGAGATAGCAACAGGATATGAAGGTGGACTAGGTATAAAGAACTTTAATGATATTAAAGAAGGAGATATCTTAGAAGCTTATATTTTCAAGGAAGTTGAAAGATAGGAGTGCTTAAAAGCTATGAATAATAAAAGAATAAATAGAATTTCAGAAGAAATACGAAAGGTAGTATCTACCCTGATTATAAATGGTTTAAAAGACCCGAGAGTAAGTACTATGACTAGTGTAACAGACGTAGAAGTAACAGGGGATTTAGAATATGCTACAATATATGTATCGGTTTTAGGTGATGATAAGGCAAAGGATGAAAATCTAAAAGGTTTAGAAAGTGCTAAAGGCTTTATAAGAAATGAAATAGCTAAGCAATTGGACTTAAGACATGCTCCAAAGCCTATTTTTAAATTAGATGAATCAATAGAGCATGGAATATACATGTCTAAGCTAATAGATTCAGTAACTAAAAAAGATGAAGAGAAGAAGAGGGAAGACAATGACTAATCTTAAAAAGAAAGATTTAGTTAGTTTTAAAAAAAGTATAGAAGAAGCGGATAATATATATCTTGCATCCCATATAAGTCCTGACGGAGATAGTTTAGGTTCTCTGTTAGGGCTAGGGCATGCTTTAAAGAAATTAGATAAAGATATTAACTTGGTTAAGGTTGATGACTTGCCAAAAAGCTTTGCCTTTTTACCAGGTATAGGGGATATAGACAATATCAATGATTATTCTAATATAGATTTATTTATTTCTTTAGATTGTGCAGATCAGTATAGGTTAGGAGATAAGGGGATTAAGGCTTATGAAAATGCTAAAAAAACTGTTAATATAGACCATCATATAAGCAATACTAACTATGCAGATCTAAATTTAGTAGATGCTAAGGCTAGTTCAACTTGTGAAATAGTTTATGAAATTTTAAAGCTATTAGGCTTTGAACTTGATAAAGATATAGCTAATTGCCTTTATACAGGTATAAGTACAGATACTGGATCCTTCAAATTCTCCAATACATCTGCTAAGACTCATAGGATAGCAGCTGAACTTATAGACTTAGGTGTAGACTTAGACAGAATATCTATAGAATTATATCAAAATAATTCTATAGAGAGTACAGGAGTATTTATAGATACGGTAAGTAGTATAAGTTTTTATGAGGATAATAAAATAGCTGTAGCTAAAGTAAATAAGGAGATTCTAAATAAAAACAATGCAGGCTGGGAAGATACAGAAGACATAATTTCTTTTATAAGAAATATAAGTGGTGTAGAATTAGCCTGTCTTTTGAAAGAATATGATGAAAAAGAAATAAAGATTAGCTTGAGAAGTAAAAATTACTTAGATGTGTCTTATATCTGTAAGCAGTTTTCAGGTGGTGGACATATTAGAGCTGCTGGATGTACAATAGAGGCAAGTATTGAAGAGGCAGAATCTCTTATCTTAAAAGAAGCTAGAAAGCATATAAGGTGATAATATGAATGGTGTAATAAATGTATTCAAAGAGAGAGGGCAAACATCCCATGATGTAGTAAATCAAATAAGAAGAACTTTAAATATGAAGAGAGTAGGGCATGGCGGGACCTTAGATCCTGAGGTGAGCGGAGTCTTACCTATATTTGTAGGAAAGGGGACCAGGTTAAGTGAATATGTTTTAGAGGATGATAAGGAGTATATAGCTGAGCTTAGCCTAGGTATTAAAACAGATAGTCAAGATTCCCAGGGAGAAATTTTGCAAACATCCCAATTAACTGTAACTATAGAAGATATACATAAAGTATTTAATAGCTATAAGGGTAAAATTACACAGATTGCACCTATGCATTCAGCTGTAAGACATAAGGGTAAAAGGCTTTATGAGTATGCAAGAGAAGGTAAGGTTGTAAAAAGAAAAGAAAGAGAATCATATATTCATGACCTAAGAATACTTTCCATTAATGAAAAAAAGATATTATTTTATGTAAAGTGCTCTAAAGGTACTTATATTAGGACTTTATGCAATGATATAGGTGAAGATTTAGGAGTATATGGATATATGTCTTATTTAATGAGAATAGGTGTAGGTAATTTTGATATAAATTCTAGCTATAGTATAAATATGATTAAAAAACTTAAGGAAGAAAATAATCTAGCTTTCCTTTTGCCAGCCTATGAATCTATACCAGGTATTCCTAAGCTTGATATAGAAGCCCAGTATTTTTCTAAACTAAGAAATGGTATGAGTATAGAAGTAGATTTTGAAATAGAAGATAATATATATCAAGTTTTTTCTAAGGGAGAATTTATAGGCATAGGTGAGGTAAGAAAGGGAAATAATAAAAACTATTTAAAGATGAAAAAAGTATTATTGTAGGTGAAAATTATGAATATAATATATTTAAATAAGGCAGAAAAGGAAGAAAAAGCTAGGATTGCTTTAGCTCTTGGAAACTTTGATGGAGTCCATAGAGGGCATAAGTATCTTATAAACAGAATGATAAGCTCTGCAAAGGAAAATAATTTAGAGCCTTCAGTTCTTTTATTTGATAAGCATAGTAAGCTTGTCACTAAAGATAGTAAGGTTGAGCTTCTAAGTTCCTTGGATGAAAAAATAAAATTATTAGAAAAACTAGGAGTAAAGAATGTTTTTCTTATAAATTTTGATGAAGATCTTATGCGCCTATCAGGTGAGCAGTTTTTCAAGCAAATACTAGTGGATAAAATAAATGTAGAGCATATAACTGTAGGTTTTGACTATAGTTTTGGTTATAAGGCCTCATCTAATAGTGATGACCTAGAAGATTTAGCTAAGAAAAGTAAGATAGGTGTAGATATTATAGAGGCTATTTATGTAGAGGACTATTTAATAAGTAGTACCTTAATAAGACAGTTTATAAAAGATGGTAAGATTTCAGAAGCTAATAAATTACTAGGACATAATTTTAAGATAGAAGGCAAGGTTGTAAGTGGCGATGGCAGGGGTAGGAAATTAGGTTTTCCTACAGCTAACCTAGAGTCTGACATCAACTATGTAAAACCTAAAAATGGAGTATATGCTACTAGGACAAGAATAGGAAAGAATATTTATAAAAGCATAAGTAATATAGGAATGACACCTACTTTTGATAATGATAAGTTAAAGTTAGAAACTTATATATTAGATTTTAATGAGCAGATATATGGAGATACTATTGAGGTAGAATTTATGAAGTATATAAGAGAAGAGAGAAGCTTTAATAGTGTAGAAGATCTTAAAAAACAGATAAAAATAGATATTGAAAGTATAGATTTATAAAGATATTTACATTTATACTTATTCATGATATTATTAATATGTTAATGACCATAAGCTATGTTTTATCGTTCCTCGGCGTATTACATGGCTGATGGAGTAAAATAATAAAAGGAGGAATTTACAATGACATTAACAGCAGAAGAAAAAGCAAAAATAATTGAAGAGTTTAAAATGCATGAAAATGATACAGGATCACCTGAAGTTCAAATAGCTATTTTAACTCATAGAATCAACACTTTAACAGCTCACTTAAAAACTCATAAGAAAGACCACCATTCAAGAAGAGGTCTTTTCCAAATGATAGGTAAAAGAAGAGGGTTGTTAGACTATCTTAAGAAAAAAGATATAGAAAGATATCGTGATTTAATTCAAAAGTTATCAATAAGAAGATAGTTAGAGCGGGGTACCCCGCTCTATTAATTTATATTTTATTATTTAAAGGGAGGTAAGGAATGGGTAAAGAGTTTATTTATGATTTAGCAGGAACAGATTTGAAAATTAAAACAGGAAAAGTAGCTCAACAAGCTAATGGATCTTGTATAGTAGAGTATGGAGAAACTACAATTTTAGTGACAGCAACAGCGTCAAAAGAGCCAAGAGATGGTATTGATTTCTTTCCACTAAGTGTTAACTATGAAGAAAGATTATATTCAGTAGGTAAGATACCAGGAGGTTTTATAAAAAGAGAAGGTAGACCTAGTGATAAGGCAGTTCTTACATCAAGATTAATTGACAGACCTTTAAGGCCATTATTCCCAGAAGGATATAGAAATGATGTACAAATTATAGCAACAGTTTTATCAGTAGACTTAGATCATTCTCCTGATATAGCAGCAATGATAGGTTCTTCAATTGCCTTAGATATTTCAGATATACCTTTTATGGGACCAACTGGATCAGTTTCAGTAGGAAGAATTGATGGGGAATTTGTTCTTTGTCCTAATGTAAAGGAGAGGGAAGAGTCTGATTTATACTTGGTTGTAGCTGGAACTAAGGATGCTATTATGATGGTTGAAGCAGAGGGAAATGAAATTCCAGAAGATGTAATGCTAGAGGGAATTTTGTTTGCACATAAAGAAATACAAAAAATCTGTGACTTCATTCAAGAAATAAAGGATGAAATAGGAAAAGAAAAAGCTGAATATGAAGTATTTAAGCCAGCAGAAGAAGTTGTTGAGAAGGTTAGGGAATTATATTTTGATAGTATATCTGATGCTTTAAAAACAAAGGAAAAGACTGAAAGAGAAGACAAGTTAGATCAACTAGAATCTAGATTTGAAGAAGACTTTGGAGAAGATTATGAAGAGTTATCTGAAGATATTAAAACTGCATTCTCTAACTTAGTTGAGGAAGAGACTCGTAGAATGATTTTAGAAGATGGAATAAGACCTGACTTTAGAGATGAGGATGAAATTAGGCAAATAACTTCAGAAGTAGGAATCTTACCAAGAACACATGGTTCAGGTTTATTTACTAGGGGAGAAACTCAAGTTTTAACAGTAGCTACCCTAGGTGCATCAAGTGATGTACAAATTATAGATGGATTAGGTAAGGAAGATTCAAAAAGATATATGCACCATTACAACTTCCCACCATTCTCTGTAGGAGATACTAGGCCAGTAAGAGGTCCAGGACGTAGGGAAATAGGTCATGGAGCTTTAGCTGAAAAGGCTTTAGAACCAGTAATACCGTCAGAGGAAGAGTTTCCTTATACAATAAGATTAGTATCAGAAGTTTTAGGATCCAATGGATCCAGTTCCCAAGCTAGTGTATGCGGAAGTACTTTAGCCCTATTAGATGCAGGAGTTCCAATAAAGGCTCCAGTTGCAGGTATAGCCATGGGATTAGTAAAAGATGATAAAAATTTAAGAATCCTTACGGATATTCAAGGCCTAGAAGACCACCTAGGAGACATGGACTTTAAGATAGCAGGTACTAGAGATGGTATTACAGCTATACAGATGGATATAAAAATAGCTGG
>JASKZW010000122.1 GCA_030147425.1 Tissierellales bacterium | reverse complement strand
TATTAGTTTTCTCTTATAGTATAGCACAAAAAAACATAGCAGAATTAACTGCTATGTTTTTATTTTAAATTGACTGGCTAAATTTATATTCTAGTCTCTTTTGCATCCATCCTAGTATAGAAGTTAAAATCCAAAACACTATGGCTATATTAGTAAATGCTTCTAAATATCTATAACTAGAAGCTGCTTCTAGCTGAGCAGAAGCTATCATTTCTGTAACTCCTATAGTAAATGCTATTGATGAATTTTTTACTATATTAATAAAACTATTAAATAGTGCAGGTATAGCCACCCTAGTTGCCTGAGGAAGTATAATTTTTGCCATAGCCTGCCCATAAGTCATCCCAACAGAATAAGCTGCCTCTAATTGACCTACATCTACTGAGGATATAGCCCCTCGAATAGTCTCTGCCATAAAGGCTGATGAGTTTAAACTCATTACTATTAAAGCTGCTGCAAAAGATGATAGATTCTTAAAGGATGGAAATATTTGAACAAATCCAAAGTATATCAAGAATAATTGAGCTATTAAAGGCGTACCTCTAAAAAAAGATATATATACTTTAATTATAGGTGTAAGTATCTTAACCTCTAAGTCTAATATTATAGAAATTATTATAGCCAAAGCTAATCCAAAAATAGCTGCTCCAAAAGATAATGCTAAAGTCACCTTTAGGTACTTTAGCATTACCGGAAACAGTCTTAAGGAAAAGCCTATATCAAAGCCTTTCATTTGACCACATCCTATTCAGGTTTCTCAGTTGTATCTAAACCGAACCACTCTTCTGATAATTTCTTAAGTGTTCCGTCTTCTCTCATTTCTTTTATAGTTGCAGTTATATCATCTAATAAGTCTGCATTGTCCCCATCTTTATTAAATGGATAAGCATTTACCTCAAAAGCTAACCTTTCCCCTAAAAATCTAAGGTCTAAGTCTTCCTGCTCTATAATCGTTTTAGTCTTAACTTCTCCTTGCCATAAAGCATCTATTCTGTCTAACTCAACTTCTGTTTCTAATGGCGCCCCATCATAAGTAACTATTTCTAAATTTAAATCATGATCTTCATTTACCTGTCTTAAAGTAGCTTCTCCATTTCCACCTAACCAACATCCTACTTTCTTACCTTTTAGATCTTCTAAAGTTTTTATATCGCTATCTTCTTTTACTACAAAGTCATAATGACTATAAGCGTATGGTTCTGTAAATAAATATTTCTCTTCCCTCTCTGGAGTTATGGACATTTGGTGGGCTACACTATCTATTTGATTTGCATCTAACATTCCCATAAGTCCACTGAATTTTGAAAGCTTGTATTCGATTTCATAATTATTTCTCTTAGCTATTTCTTCCCAAACAGCTATTTCAAAACCTTTTAATTCATCAGATTCTTGGTAAGCCCAAGGTGCATAAGCTCCTGATGTTCCTATTACTAGCTTTCTTTTTTCACCATCATCTTTTTCATTGTCTTTAACTTCACTTACTTCATCATTATTTGTTTTGTTTTTATCTTCTGCTCCCTTGTCTCCACATCCTACTAATACTAACGCTAAGGATAGTACAAGTATTAACAAAAGATTAATTCGCTTGTTTTGAAACATTAAAATCCCTCCTAAATAATAATAGCCAACACTAAATTATTATAGCAGGAAGGATTAGTAATTATAATAATTATAGATATATATTATAATACTTCTATTACTATAGAATTTATTTATAATAGTAGCTTTTACTTGACAAAGTTCTTTCTATTAAAAAAAGAGTGCTTTATAGTTTCCTATAAAACACTCTTAACTATCCTATAACCAGGATTTTCCTGCTGATCCGAATAACTCCATTTTTTCCTTAACTTTTTCTTTCATAGCTTCTCTTGCTGGTCCAACTACTTTTCTTGGGTCTATTTCTTCTGGTTTTTCTTTAACAACGTCTTTAATAGCTTGAGTAAATTCGATTCTTAAGTCAGTATCTATGTTTATTTTGTTTATTCCTAATGATACTGCCTTTTTAATATCTTCATCTGCAACTCCACTTGAACCGTGTAAAACTAATGGCATATTAGTTTTCTCTTTTATTTCCTTTATTCTATCAAAGTCTAAGTCTGGTTCTCCCTTATATACTCCGTGAGCAGTTCCTACTGCTATAGCTAAATAGTCAACATTAGTTTTCTCAACGAATTCTACTGCTTCATCTGGATCTGTAAAAGTAGCATCCTTTTCTTCTACAGTTACGTCATCTTCAGTTCCACCTATTTTACCTAATTCAGCTTCTACTGAAACTCCTACTGCATGGGATACTTCTACAGCTTTTTTAGTAAATTCTACGTTTTCATCAAATTCATATTTTGAACCGTCTACCATGATTGAAGTAAATCCGTTTCTTAAGCATTGCATTACTTGGGTAAAGTCTGTACCATGGTCTAAGTGTAAAGCTACTGGAACTGATGCATTTTCTGCCGCAACTTTTCCTAATGCTGCTATATACTCAACTCCTGCATACTTTAATCCTCCTTGGCTAGCTTGTAAAATTACTGGAGAATTTGTTTCTTCTGCAGCCTCAATTATAGCTTGTACAATTTCCATGTTGTTAACATTGAATGCACCTACTGCATATCCTTTTTCATGAGCATCTTGTAAAATCTCTTTACCTGTTACTAACATTAAATATTCTGCCTCCTTATATTTAAGCTTTCCCTATACGTAGTATGTAGATTCTTCTAAATAAATACTATTATTTACTAGTAAATTATTAAAATCGTCTGATTCCTTATATTTTATGTATTTAGAACAAGAACAGTCCTTACATATAATTTTGATATCATTAGGGAAAACTTCTACTATTATATTATTACTCCCACATTGGCAATTTATTTTGCCACTCTCATATAAAGTATATATCTTTTTAAGGCTAATTTCTAGTATTTTTGAACTAAGATTTTCTTTATTTTCTTTTTTAGCTATTTTTTCACCTATTAGACATATTAATTTGCCATTAGAACAGGATATTTTAAGATTTTTACAGGCCACTTCTTTGATTTTCATCTTATATACATGAGTTCTCTTACAATAAAAGCAATTCACACTTATATCTACCACACTATTATTTCTATCTGCCATACTAAAACTTACACTATCTTCCCCACATTGGCAATTATATTCCCTGTATTTTTCTTTCTTTAAGTCAAACATATTTAACTTAAATTTATTAACTTTTCCACACTTGGAACACTCTAATAAAACTTCTCTTTCACAGTTTACTAACATAATAACTCCCCCAGTGTATTTAAACATGAAATTAATCCTAAATATATTATACTATCTTAGTATTAGTAAAATATAGTCTTATAAGATATTTGTATAATATTTATTAGACTATAGATAAAATTAATAGTTAATTATTTCCTTATAAAAAACAATTTATTCTATGATAAACTTAATTTATATAAAGGAGGTTTGTTTTTATATGAAAAAGCTAATACTATCTTATGAGGATTATCTAATTAATACTAAAAATTACTTGCACCAATATCCTGAACTAAGTGGTGA
>JASKZW010000155.1 GCA_030147425.1 Tissierellales bacterium | reverse complement strand
AAAAGAAAAGTGCCTTTCCTAACGAAAGACACTAGCGATAGACATTCCTTTACGAAACGTCCGAGTTATTCATCTAAAGGTTTTAATTGTTGAATACGCTCGAATTTGTCATTCAGTCGTTGAAGCTCTCTCTCATAAAACTCGATATATTCATCTGTTGCTTGTGAAGCCTTCCCTTCTTCGATTTTTTGGGTAAGGTTTGCTTTGTGTGTTTCCATACTTTCAAATAAGGCTTTTTTATCTGCTTCAGCAACTTCTTCCAGATGTTCTTCTTTAGGTATCATCGGCAAAACTTTAATCGGTTTAGTCGCTGTCATGTATTGACCTGGACGTAATTGAACGACCGCAACAAACATTTGGTCGGATGTTTCACGGTGTTCATTAAAGAACTCATAACCAATCAAATTCCCTTTTTTATCGTACACATGAATTTTAGTCTTTGGTTCATGTGGTTTAATGCTGTAATGAAGATGTGGTACTTCAGGACGAAAAGCATCTTCTGCATCAACTTGCCATTCTTTCTTCGATTCAATATCGACACGATGTGTGAGATAGCTTGCACCGAAGACTTCCTCTGCATGCAAGACTTCTTGTTCTTTCTTTTCAGTAAATGCTTTATCAATACGTTCTACCGCTTTTCTTGGTTTTTTATCCCCTGTATCTTCTGAAGCGAGTAATTCAGGAGCAATCATCAACCCACCGACTAACACACCCGCTGCGATAGCTCCAAGTAACCCTTTTTTATTCATCGTTCTCCTCCTTTGATTAACTACCTGTCTTTAGTATAGGAACATCAAAGGAATTTTATGCATGTATAGACATTTTTTTAGTTCTCTTGTAAGGGGTGTTGTGTAATGTATCGCCTGATGGCTTTTCCTATTTCTTTTGCAAGATTAACAGGAACAGCATTCCCAATTTGTTTATACTGCGAATAGACCGCTCCGTGAAACTGCCAACTATCAGGGAATGTTTGAATACGAGCATACTCTCGAACATTGAGTGGACGTGTTTCTACGGGGTGGCATCGCTCTGTTTGTGTAAAATTAGGGAGTGTTACGAGTGTCGGCGATGGTTCAAAGAAAGAAAGTCTACGAGCGACACCTGTTCGTCCGCC
Organism: Tissierellales bacterium; assembly: GCA_030147425.1. The sequence goes on along the minus strand of JASKZW010000155.1, from coordinate 7,355 downwards.
TGTCGCATAATACATCTTTTTCATATATTCCTTTTGGACAGGAACAGGAAGTGACCGCCAATTCCCACCAGCAGGCACGAGCTTCATTACTTCATATTTCTTTTGCGTATAAGTTGTACCCTCCGATGATGGAACATCTCGTAATACACTATTTAATAAGGGGATGAACGGATATTCTTTTGGAAACTCGAACGGACGATACCAAAAGTCTTTACGTACCCCCACGATAAATAGTCGCTTGCGATGTTGAGGAACACCATAGTTCATCGCATTAAGCACTCTATAAGTAAGTACATACCCTGCTTCGTTAAAGGTTTGTAGGATGGTGTTCATTGCCTGTCCGTTTTGTTGAAAGAGTAACCCTTCGACATTTTCTGCTACAAAAGTTGTCGGTTGTAACTGCTCGACAGCTTTTGCAAAGGGATAAAAAAGCGTTCCCCGAGTGTCCTCTATCCCCTGTCCTTTTCCTGCGGTGCTGAAAGGTTGGCACGGGAAACCTCCTGAAATGACAGCAATCGGCTGTTTTTTTAAGCGATGAAAATCTTCACTCTCTAACCATTCGAGAATGTCGCCATGATAGACCTTGTCCTTATCAGCGGACGACAGATTGAGTTGTAGAGAATTTATTGCATCTTCCTCTAGTTCTACTGCACTTGCTAACTCAAACCCTGCTTGCTGCAAGCCGAGTAATAGTCCACCAGCACCTGCAAAGAGTTCGACTGAACGCAGCGGTTGTTCCTCTGAAGGACTAGGTAGACCTAAACAAGAAGATGATGCACTCTCTAATGATGCGTTACAACGCAGCGGTTGTAAGTTACCAGTGTTCTCAAACCATTCGGTAGGTATAGTCGAAAAATCATCTTTGTACATGATTGTTTCGAAAGGTACTTGTAAATGCTCTGCGATGCGTTCCCCGTATTTTTCAGGTAATAGTGGCGGTAGCTTTTCTATATCTAATGGTGTAGCAAGAAAAGCGTTGTGTAAACGAATCAAATCTTTGTCTAATAGTATCAAGACATACCCTCATTTCTTTTATCTAGGTATGCCTATCTTTAAGAAATGAGTGTAAAAATATAGAAAAATCAGTAATCAATAGATTGAAAAAAGGGGGAATTGCCAAAATCATGGTAAATACTTGCATACGAGGTATGTTTATATATATATTTCATAAAATTAGTCAAAACACGCATAGTTTTTCAAGTTTTGACGTATACTATATGTACATCCAAAGAAGGATGAGCAAAGGCATTTTAAAAAAGTAAAGAAAAAGGAGAATGGATAATGAAAGCGACAGGAGTTATCAGAAAGGTGGATAACTTAGGAAGAGTGGTTATTCCTAAGGAATTACGCAAAACATTGCAGATTGACACAGGTACACCATTAGAGATTTTTGTCAAAGATGAATTTGTGATTTTACGTAAATACGAAATCAACAAAGCGTGTTTCATCACAGGTATTATTTCAGAGGACAACATTGAAATTGGTCCTGGAAAGTATGTCAGCCTTCAAGGTATCGACATTTTGAACATGAGAGCTGAACAAGAAAGAAAGAAGAAAGTATCAGATAGTGCGATGAGTGATTTAGATTTAGGTTAATATTGTTTTTGTATTGCAGGAGGGGAAATTCTCTCAATTAGAGGAAGTTCTCTTCCTGCGTTTTTTGTGTATTTTTGTATATAATAACCATGTGTCATCCGAGCATTTCTTTTAAATGAGATGAACAGAAAGGGGTATCTTATGAATGAACAAATGATTACTGAAGCTATGAAACAAAACCACGCATTGAAAGAGTTTATTTTGACAGGTGAGGTCACACAAGCGATTGAGAACCGTTTGAATAATTATTTAGAGGAAGTAACAGAGTATTTATCAGAGGATAGCTACGAAGGTTTTCTCGGCTTTTTAGAAGAAATTCAAGACAACGAGGAAGAAGTTGAAATGCTAGTAGAGGAATGGATGGAAGAAATAACGGAAGATATGTTCACTTTCCTTCCTTCTGAAGAGTACAATGCATTAGATTTTGAAAACTTCACCTATCTTTTCTTGCTGCATCGTGTTTTTGCACAAGGGTATGATAAGTATATTTCTTTTGACACACAAGAATTTGAAAACCAGTCGTATAAACAACTTATCGGAAGTTTCTTATACAGTCTTTTAGGAGAGGTTAATGCAGTATTCCTTCAACACCTTATCGACAATGTTTCAATATTTGAGGGTAATTACGTGTCATCACTAGAAGAATGGAAGTTGATTCCTATCCTTACAGATGAAGAAGAACATATGAGTGCCACATTACGCATTTACCCGCCGCTTTTTTCCGATTTTCCTGATAACCTAACAGAACAGTGGCAAGAACTCATGACCGAGCGTATGCAGATGTACGCAATTCTCATGACCGCACAACTGTTTGAAGGACAACACCCTTCAATTGATGCCATGAATAAATTGTCAGAAGAACTAGAAGGGGAAGATAAACTCGCAAATTATAGCGAAAGTACCTTTTTTGAAGTGGACGAGTTCATTCCAGCAATTATGAGCTATCTTGAAGGAAAATTTGAAGAATATTAAGCGAGAGAGAGGGGTATTCCTTCTCTTTCTTTTTTTATTTGCAAAGTAAGCGCTTACTTTGCCTTGTTTTAAGAAGGGACGACCGTCAATTATTATAAACCAGCCTTTTTTCACGATTGGTGCGTTCTTTTGTCCTTCAATTGTGAAAAAACGCTTGTTTTTCACGATTGGAAAGTAAAAAAAGAGGATAACCTGTTAAGGCATCCTCTTTCTATGTTTTTACAATTATATTGCAAGCTGCATACCTACAAATTCTCTATCAAACGTTTTAACAATGTGCGTTGGAACGCTTGATATAAATTGATAAAACGTAGTCACGATACTCGCAATAACTTCTTTTATTTGATTTGCATGAATCATATCTTTAGTTAATCGGTCTATGTCTTCTTTTCGTCCTAATAATTCATAGCTAAACAACAAAGTGATTAGCATATTCTCTCGTTCTTGTAAGATGTTTTCTTTCTTTATCATCTGCGGTTGTTTCGCTAAACGTTGGAGCGTATTTGTTAAGTTTAAATGTTCAAAGGCAAAATTTACTTGTAAATCTTGGTCTAAGAACGTATCAATTCGACAGAACGCATCATAAAATTCGCTTGAATCAAGGAATTGCTTGTTCTCTTGGAAATAGCGTACCAGTTCTTGCGTTGCTATATGTGGAAGGTGATACAAAAACGCATCCATCGTAACAAACATTAAGTCTTTATCTTCTTGGTAAAAGTGGTCGTGTTCGTATAGTCTATCCATAATAATGACGAATGCATCTTGGAGTGAATAGCTATACGGATGGCTCTGTTGGAAGACTGCTAGTTTGTCGAAACCTTCGTCAATGACGACAGAATACATCTCTTTAGCGATGGTAGGTTTATCAAAAATCAATCGCACCCATTCTTTCATCGTTTGTTGGTGTACATCGTCAGTGGAACGTTCGGCATAAATGAGTTGTAATTGCTTAACAGCATCCTTTTCCACCACTCTTATTTCTTGTACCAGTTGTTCATTTTCCTGAATAAGCGTTGTTTTTTCTTGAAACTGTTCAATATTCATTTTCTATCATCCTTTTTTAGAAATACTTTGATTTTTCTCATTCATTGGTATTGATTTCTTTGATTATTTCTTTTAGTTATTATTACTTTTCATTAGTTCTCGGCTACTCTTTAAAAAGTTAGCAGTAGTGACAGCTAGAACTGACACAATTTGATGAAGGTCTTTCACCATCTCTTGTGTAGATTGGACGATTTCATCCTGTTTTTCTGCATTTATTCGTTTTGCATGAGAAGTCACTAATTCTTTTTCGCCGAATAATTCGTAAATGAATAAAGTAATACTGTCAGCGAATGTTCGGTAAGCAACTAAATTCTTCTCTGTTAACTCACGTGTATTCGTAAGAACCTCTCTTTTCGGTCGAAAAACGACAGAATGATTAAACTGTAATTGTCGTGTTCCCTTCGGGTTGAAAGAAAGTAAAGGGGGATAATTACGGTTATAAGCATTATCTTCTCTACCGTCCTTTGTACTTCCCGTAATTATTGGCAAAATCACTGTATCGTGAAACTCATAAATGAAGGGGGAAAGTAAATGGTTCATCACCGCTTCGTGTAAGTCGATAACAGGATAGTCTTTCCGAGAAGATGGTAATTCGTCATCATCATAACGTAACTCTTTTAACGCAAGATGATAATTCGCACCCGACCAAAAATCGAAATACTTCATGCTTAGTTGTTGAATTAACATAAGATTGTTGCTTGTTATTACTCCCGTAGTGACCTTTTTCGCCAAAGCATTATCTTGTACAAAGAGTTCTTTCCAATCGCTCATTTGTGCGTGACAGAGAGCTTGTTCTTCTTCATCGTACATTTGAAAAATGCTAGTTGACACTTGTGGGAATAATTCTTCTACTTTCAGTAGTGAATCAATGATTGATTGGTAACGATTGTTGAGTTTTTGATATTCTTCGATATTCATTGGTTACTCTCCTATTAACTTTATTTAACTTTATTCTTTGTTCTTTTTCATACATCCATTCTTATTGTTACGTTATCCGCTGCGAAAGATAAAAAAACAATGGCTAACTCCTAGAAAATATGTATAAAATTACGTTTTTTTTGTCATAAAACTGCCGCAATCGGCGGAACACTACCTTTCGTTACATTCATTCGTAAAATCTACAATAATTCTGCGTACAATACGGTCGTATTCCGTCACAGCATTTGTAAACAACGTTTGTAGATAAGGTGCATCTTCCTTGCTGAACAAGGTGTTAATCAGCATATCCTTTTTGTTCGTCCTTCCAATCAACTCATAAGAAAATAGCAATGCGGTGAGTAATTGACCTCGCTCATAGATGATTCCATTAGCAACCTTCCGTTCATCTAATTGATGTTCTTGGTAAATACCATCTAAAGAATAGCAGAGAGAAGTATTCGTAACGAAAGTGAGTGTATTCCCTTCTTTTGTTTGTTCGTGAATGCTTGGTAGAAAGATAGAGTGGATAATGCCTAAGTATTCATTAACCTTTCCTGGATGATGCAAAAAGCCATCTTTATGATAACGAGGGAGAAGAAAATTGTCATTCAATTCCTTCAACATACTCGCAAGAACATTATCTATGATATTCGCTATGATGTTAATATGATTTGTCGAGTTTCTTTTCCGAAAGCGACAATCGAATGCTAACAACTCGGCATACCCTTTGAACCAAACGGAATGAAAAGTGTAACTGTTTCGAGAGGTGTCCTGTTTAGCAATAGAAGACAAGCGAGAGAGCATGAGCGATAATTTAACATTTGCCTTTTCGTTTTCGTGAGTAAACATCTTGCGCCATTGCCACAACAATCTTTCGTACTCTTTGCGATGTAAGTGGTGGTAGTATGCTGTTAGAATTTCAGCGACTTCAGGAATAACCTCCTGCAACTGCTCTCCGTATTGTTTGTTTTGTTCGATGGCACGTTCCCAATTGAATAATGTATCAATATTCATAACTAACATTGTCCTTTCGTCATGATTATGTATCTAATATTTATTAGTGAAATATGTTCTTGTTTATAATTCCCTCTCTATCGCAGCGGTTGTACCTGTTTCTCGATAAACGTGTTACCTACATAACGATAATGGGAAAAAGTGTTTTTTCTTAATTATAGGGTCGGTTAGTACCATTCGTCAAAAACTACCAATTCGTAAGAAAAAAGGAACAAACAAAAAGGAAGGCGCACGGACTACGCACTTCCTTAAAACATCTGTCCATATTCTTTGTAAAGTATCTGACCTTTTTCATAGAGATGTTCATGATGATGGAATGCCTTCAAAAATAAAATCGGTGCATCGTGTTTAAACGCTTCAATTTCTTCGTTTAGCTGTTCTACGGTATTTAGGTGTTCTTCTACCTTTTTTAACCGTTGGACTGCTACACGTAACTGCTCGGCTGTGTGCAGTGTATCTAAAGAAACATCCTCAATACCTAACTTCTCGTCTAACTCAATATATCCTTCACTTGTTGCTAATAACTCAATAAGTTGATTGATAGATGCATCCTTTGATTCAAAATAGACATGAACATCTTCTGTATCGTACTTTAGTTGAATGGTCGGGTATCGTGTAGGTAATACCTCTTGTACGAACATCTGCCAATGATGGTCGATGAACGCACTGAACATCTCTTCTTTTGTTTCTTTGGTTATCACTTCATAGAGTGTTAAATACCCCATGAAGTCATACAGGCGATGAAGTTTGAAGTCGTTCCTACGATTGTAGCGAGCGAGAACACGTAACTCTAATCGCTGGTATAACCTTTCAAACAACTCCTTGACTGATAACGTATCTTCTTCACCTACTATGTGTTGTTTTCCATTCTTCATATCCGTCATCTTCTGCATTCTCCTTCGTCCACTTTTCTTTTGTATATATTCATAAGTATCTTAGTGTGAAAGACGGTAATTTATGCAATTTTCGTGTAAGTGCTACGAAAAAGTGAAGGAATAACGACAAAATCATCACCTTTTTAACTGTTTTTTCAGAATGTGCATAAAATTCAGCGAAACGACCTATACTAAGTGCGATAAGAACTATTTAAAGAAAAAAGGGATGATTTCATGGAACAGTCACTGAACGACAAGCAATTTCTTCAAGAACAACAACAAATACTCAACCACATCCATATCATCTTTCAACTCATTCAAGAGAATTACGAACGAGAGATAGAAGAAAAAATCAAAGAAGATGAGCGTTTTTATTCAGCTATTTTAACGGTGCTTGAAAAGTGGGGAGTCATTCAAATAGAAGAAGGAGGGGAGAAGTAGGATGAAACCAACATCGACCATTCGTTCCATAGTGTTAAGTGCCAGTATGTTGCTGTTAGGGGGAACAGTTGCTACTCTACTTAATTCACATCCTGTCGTGAAAGAGATTGATAACCTTTCGGCAAAAGAGTTACTCATTGAAAAACAGATAGATACAAAAGTAGCTCCTGCGAAAATAGTCATACAAGAGGAAGAAGAACACGATACAACTCCTTCGTCTTCTAACCCTTCTATTCATCTATCAGACGAGAGTTATGAGGTATTACTAGCACATAATCTAAACAACGAAAACGTATTTGCTATCTTTAAACATACCGCTGCGCATGATATTCCTTTAGAGCTACAAGCTATACATACATTTTTACGCACAAATAATATTGACTATCATGATATTTTCGACAAGAAAGATTGACTTATCCTTATGAAACATACTTATTTTCACCACAAAAAACTCCCTATCTCTTTCGATAAGGAGTTTTTCTTATGCTTATTTAG
>JASKZW010000090.1 GCA_030147425.1 Tissierellales bacterium | reverse complement strand
TAACCTTTTCCATTATTTTAAAGGCCAACTGCTTATCCATTCCTGCATGTATTAAATACAACATAATATCGTCCCTAGTGGAAATAACCTCCTTAAGACTAGCCGTCTTACTCCTAACTAATAACTGAGCATTATTTAACCAAACATCAGTTCCATGGGACAAACCACTAATTCTTACTAACTCATCAAAGGTATCTGGCCTTGTATCTAAAAGCATTTGCCTTACAAAAGGTGTCCCAAACTCTGGTATACCTAAAGTTCCTACTTTTAGATCTATATCCTCTACTAAATTTAAAGACTTAACACCAGAAAACAGCTCCATAGTCTCCTTATCATCTAAAGGAATTTTTTCCGCATCAATTCCAGTTATGTCTTCCAGCATTTTTATTATACTAGGAACATCATGACCTAATATATCAAGTTTTAATATCCTACCACTTATAGCATTATAGTCAAAATGAGTAGTAATAACTCCGGACTCCTTGTCATTAGCTGGATACTGTATAGGTGTAAAGTCATATATCTCCTTATAATTAGGTACTATCATAACCCCACCTGGATGCTGGCCTGAGGTTCTTTTAACCCCTCCACATCCCTTTATAAGCCTTTTCATTTCTGCAGGATGTACTGACTTTTCCTGGGATTCAAAGTATTTTTTTATAAATCCATAGGCTGTCTTATCTGCTATAGTTCCTATCGTACCTGCTCTAAATACATAATCTTTACCAAAAAGCTCCTCTGTATACTTATGGGCTTGAGGCTGGTATTCACTAGCAAAGTTTAAGTCTATATCTGGCTCTTTATCCCCTTCAAATCCTAAGAAAACCTCAAAAGGTATATCATGCCCATCCCTATTTAAGTTTTCACCACATTCTGGACAGTCCTTCTCTGGTAAGTCAAATCCAGACCCTATACTTCCATCTTCATAAAATTTGCTATATTTACAATTTGGGCAAACATAATGAGGAACAAGTGGGTTTACCTCTGTTATACCACTCATAGTAGCTGCAAAAGATGAACCTACAGATCCTCTTGAACCTACTAAATAACCATCTTCGTAGGACTTAGATACTAGCTTTTGGGATATAATATACATTACAGCATATCCATTCTCTATTATAGAACTTAATTCCCTTTCTAGCCTTTTTTCTACTATTTCAGGCAGGTCTTCCCCATATATCTCTCTAGCTTTTTTATAGGTGATTTCTCTTAGCTCTACATCTGAACCTTCTATAACAGGTGAATATGTCCCATCAGGTATTGGTTTTAACCACTCTATTTCATCTGCAATTAAGTTTGTATTTTCTACAACCACCTTATAGGAGTTCTCCTCTCCTAGATAACTAAATTCTTTTAACATTTCATCTGTTGTTTTTAAATATAAAGGTGGCTGATTATCTGAGTCTGAAAAACCTTGCCCTGCCATAAGTATTCTTCTATAAATCTCATCTTCTGGATTTAAGAAATGAACATCTCCTGTTGCCAGTACTGGTTTATTTAGAATCTTGCCTAATCTAAAAATTTTCTTATTTATATCTTCCAATTGGGATTCATCCTTTAGAATTCCTTTTCTTATCAAGTGCTCATTATTCCCTTTTGGTTGAATTTCTAAATAATCATAATAATCTGCTATAACTTGTACTTCCTGATCATCCTTATTAGCTAAAATTGCACTAAACAACTCTCCAGCTTCGCAGGCACTACCTATGATTAAGCCTTCCCTATATTTATTTAATAAACTTCTAGGAATTCTAGGCTGCCTATAAAAATAATTTAAATGGGATTCTGATACTATCTTATATAAATTCTTTAATCCTTGTTGGTTTTTTACTAAAAGAACAATATGGTAAGGACGCTCCTTTAGTACATTATCTATGCTTTTCAACTTATTTAAAGAGTCAAAATCCTTTACATCCTTTTCCTTTAAAACTTCTAAAAACTTTAAAAATATTTGAGCTGTTGCCCTAGCATCATCAACAGCCCTGTGGTGATTTGTTAAATCAACACCAAACTCCTTAGCTAAGGTGTTTAGTCTATGATTTTTTAGTTCTGGTAGTAAAACCCTTGCTAATTCTAAAGTATCTAAAACATTATTTTTTAATGGTAAGGAATTACTTTCATATTCCCTTCTGATAAAGCCCATGTCAAAATCAGAGTTATGGGCTACAAGAACAGAATCCTTGCTAAAGTCATAAAATTCTCTTATTACAGAATCAATTTTAGGCTTATCTTTAACCATTTCATCAGTTATTCCTGTAAGTTCTACAATTTTTTCAGGTATAGGAATTTCAGGATTTATAAGCTGGTTATAAGTATCAACTATACTTCCATTACTTATTTTAACTGCACCTATTTCTGTTATCCTATCATTACGTGAAGATAGCCCTGTAGTCTCTATGTCAAAAACTACATAGCTAGATTCTTCAATACTAGAATCTTCACCCTTTATGATTTCTTTCATATCATCTACTAGGTATCCTTCTAGGCCATATATAACTTTAAAGTCATATTTTTCACTTACCTCCATAGCTTCAGGAAAGGCTTGGACTACACCATGATCTGTTATAGCTATAGATTCATGTCCCCAAGCCTTGGCCATTTTAACATAATCTTCAAAGGAACTAACTGCATCCATACTGCTCATCTTAGTATGAAGATGTAGTTCAACCCTTTTCTCTGGAGCTAAATCTTTTCTGGTTTCTTTTTTGGCCATATTTAATGATCTAAATCTTAAAACCTTACATCTGGAAAAGTCATCATAGTCATAACTACCCTCTAGCTTAACATAGCTCCCTTCACTTATATTGGCTTGGAATTCTTCAAAGTCCTTTCCCTTCATAAAGCTTTTAGCCGTTAGTGAACCTGTATAGTCTGTAACTTCAAATTCTAATATAATAGTTCCATTCTTTATTTCCCTGTAATTTATCTCAAAAATTTCTCCCTCAATAGTTATATAATGCTGACTAGGATCTATATCTTTTATAGCTATAGGCTCATTTTCTATAACTTTACCTATGCTAAAGTTCTTATCTTTCCTAGGCTCTTTACCAGTTTCCTCTACCTTTTGCTTTTGATTTTCTACAACTTCTTGGGAGATTATCCTTGCTTCCTCTTTTATCTTTTCATCATGATCTTCTATATTATCCTCTTCTATTTGAGAGTCCTTTATTTCTACCTTTATTTCAAGTCCTAAATCTTTTTTTATTGTTGACTCTAAGTTACTTTTTAGTCCATTAGAATCTAAAATATCTAAAACAATCTTACTCTTTGGATATATATATAAATTATTTTCTTCTGCTTTAAAATCTAAAGTTTTAAGCCAAGATTTACTTGAAGGAATTTCTTCTTCTATAAAATCATAAATACTTTTTCTATAATCAGAGTAAGCTTGTTCAAAGTCCCTATAATTTTCACACTTGTTTTCAATCAGTATTTTTAAATTAGGAAACTTTTCCTTTAATTTAGAAGTTATAGTGTTTTTATGTTCATCTATTAAAAGTATATTGGATCTTAGAAATACTTTTAATTTATTAGTTTCTTCTAATAAAACAACTTTTTCTATAGCTATCTCATTATAATCCTTATTTAGGTCCTTAAATAAATCTCTAACAGTTAAATCACTCATAAGTCAACTCCTATTAAATAATACTCACTTACATCTTTTTAATTTCTTCTATTAACCTATCTAATAGGTCCTCCTCTTTAACTTTAGAAATAACCTTACCTTTTTTAAACAATACTCCTTGACCAACTCCTCCTGCTATACCTATATCTGCTTCCCTTGCTTCACCTGGTCCATTAACAGGACAACCCATTATAGCTACATCTAAAGGCTTGTCTATCTTCCCAAGCTCTATTTCTGCCTTTTCTACTAGCCCAATTAAATCAATCTCAGTTCTTGCACAAGTTGGACAAGATATAATATTTATTCCTGATTTTAAAAGATCCAAGGATTTTAAAATTTCCCTTCCTACATAAATCTCTTCCACCGGATTTCCTGTAAGAGAGACTCTAAGTGTATCTCCTATACCTCTAGAAAGTATACTACCTATACCTACTGCTGATTTTATAGTTCCACTGCTAGATGGCCCTGCTTCTGTTATACCTAAATGTAAAGGATAATCAACAAGTTCAGACATCTTCTCATAAGCTTTTAGACTTAGATCTACATTACTTGCTTTCAAAGATATTTTTATATCTTTAAAGTCTAAATTCTCTAAAATTTTTACATGTTCCATAGCACTGTAAACCATAGAGTTTTCATTTACTCCGCCATATTTTTTTAATATTCTATTACTTAAAGAACCTGCATTAACACCTATCCTTATAGGGATATTGTTTTCTTTACAAGCTCTTACTAATTCCTTAACCTTATCCTCATCACCTATATTTCCTGGGTTTATCCTTAAACAATCTATACCATTCTCTATAGACAATAAGGCCAGTCTATAATCAAACTGGATATCTGCTATCAAAGGTATATTTATAGATTTTTTTATTTTACCAATAGCCCTTGCATCTTCCTCATCTGTAACTGCAGACCTTACTATATCACAGCCTGCTTCCTCCAATTCTTTTATCTGCCTTATAGTAGCCTCTATATCCTTTGTTTTTGTATTAGTCATAGATTGGACTGTTATCTGGCTATCCCCACCTACAGCTACATCTCCTACCATTATTTTCCTAGTTAATTTCCTCTTCAAAATATCACCTTCCACTTATTAAACCACTTATGTCTGAATATGTTATAAAGAGCATAAAGGTCATCAAAAGTATAAAACCTATAAAATGTATCATACCTTCCTTTTCTATATCTATAGGTTTACCTCTTATTATTTCTATCAATATAAATATAATCTTGCTACCGTCTAAAGCTGGAATAGGTAAAAGGTTTATAAAACCTAAATTTACACTTATTAAACCCATTAAAAGTAAGACATATTCTATTCCTAACTTAGCACTTTCTCCTATTTGATTAATAATACCTACTGGTCCTGCAAAACTCTCCCTACCTATTTCCCCTCTTATTAACATGGAAAATACTTGGAACATTTGCTTTATATTAGCGCCAGTTTGTACAAAACCACCTTTAATAGCTTGAGTTAAACTTTTATCCCTCATAGGAACTATACCTACTATTCTTCTACCATCTTCTGATTTTACTAGATTTAAATTATAGTTTTTCTCTTCTCCATCTAGCTTTGTTTTTATACTAACCTTTTCTCCTGACTTCTCTATTCCATCTACTATAGAATTCCAACTGTCAATCTTTTTCCCATCTATTTCCACTATTTCCTCACCGGAACTTATCCCTGCTTCATAAGCTGGGGTACCTTCTATAGTTTCCTCTATTTTATTATTTGGAAAACCTTGGGAATAAAAAACTATAGAAAAAACAAGTATAGCTAGAACAAAGTTCATAAAAGCCCCTGCTCCTACTACTAAAATTCTTTGCCAAGGCTTAGCATTTGTAAAACTTCTCGGGTTATCTGAGCCCTCGTCCTCACCTTCCATGGCAACATAACCTCCTATAGGTAAGGCCCTTAGAGTGTATACTGTTTCACCTTTTTGCCTCTGGAAGATTTTTGGCCCCATACCTATAGCAAACTCGTCTACCTTTATACCTACTGCCTTTGCTACTGCAAAATGGCCAAATTCATGAAATAAGATTACAAATAAAAAAACAAATATCGTTGCTAGGAATGTCATTTTACCACCTCTTCTAATTAATTATTAATTTAAACATATAATATATTGTTGGAGCTGTAAATAAAACACTATCAAAACGATCTAGTATTCCTCCATGGCCTGGTATAATATAACCAAAGTCCTTTACTCCTGTATATCTTTTTATTTTAGACGCTGTTAGATCTCCTAATTGAGATATTACTGATGTAAAAGCACCTAATATAAATAAAGCTATAATCTTATCTGAACTAATAAATAGTCCAAACAAGGCTGATATTAAACCACTTCCTAGAATTCCTCCAAGGGAACCTTCTATAGTCTTATTAGGACTTAACTCAGGATATAGCTTTCTTTTCCCAAATAGGTTGCCTGCTAGATAAGCAAAAGTATCGCTTCCCCAAGCAGTTAAAAAAACCAGCCATATATATTCATATCCATCTAGGAGAAATATATGCTGAAATAAAAAAGGTATATATAGAATTCCTAGCATGGTTAATCCTACTTCAAATAAAACAGTCTTCTTATCTATTACTAATTTAAACAAGCTTAAAATCAAAGAAATAAATAATAAAAAACCTAAAGATAAATCAAGCAACTTTAGATTTGTTAAAAACATGAGTAAGGAAAATAAGTAACCTAAACTTTTTATAATATAAATATCTTTTAGTTTAAAGGCTTCACTATATTCCCAAAAAGCCACAAGTGATATTAAAAATGTAAAGCCTGCCAATAGATTCCCACCATTTTTTAAGGCTAAATATATAAGAAATACAAGAGCTATACCTGATAAGGTCCTTTTTAAAAATTTATTCATCCTTAACTCCTCCAAAGCGTCTATCCCTATTTTCATAATCCTTTAATGCCCTGTATAGATGCCCCTTATTAAAGTCTGGCCAATATATATTTGAAAACCATAATTCTGCATAGGCTATTTGATATAACATAAAATTACTAATTCTTTGCTCACCACTAGGCCTTATTAATAAGTCTACATCAGGTATGTCTGATGTATATAAATAATCTTTAAATAAATCCTCGTCTAGTTTTTCTAAACTTAGTCTTCCCTCTAATAAGTCCTGACCAATCTTTTTACTTGCTTCTAAGATATCGTCCCTTCCACCATAGTTTAAGCCTATATTTAAAACCATTCTATTGTTATCCTTAGTAGTATCTATAGCCTTTTCAACTTTTTGTTGAACTTTACTAGGTAGTTGGCTTATATCACCCATAGTTCTTACCTTAATATTATTTTTATGAAGTCTTCCTAACTCCTTATCTATAAATTGAACTAAAAGTTTCATAAGGTTCTCAACTTCTTTTTTAGGTCTTTTCCAGTTTTCTGTAGAAAAAGCAAAAAGAGAAAGGTATTCTATTCCTAATTCTGCACAATCCTCAACTATATCTATAACTGTTTGAACTCCTTGCTTGTGCCCTGCTGTTCTTGGCAAGCCCTTTTCCTTTGCCCACCTTCCATTACCATCCATGATAATAGCCAGGTGTTTTGGTAACTTATTCTTGTCTAAAACTATATTATCCATATAATTCTACTCCTTTATTTTAAAAAAACCCCTTCCAATATAGAAAGGGATTTTAGTTTTAAATTTCCATTAATTCTTCTTCTTTTTTGCTTGCAATTTCATCTATTTGACTTATATACTTATCTGTTATTTCCTGGACTAAGTCTTCAGCTTTTTTCATCTCATCTTCACTTATTTCTTTATCCTTTTCTAAGGCCTTAACTTCATCATTTCCATCTCTTCTTATATTTCTAACTTGAACTTTTGCATCTTCTGCATTTTTATTAACTAATTTTACAAGTTCTTTTCTTCTTTCTTCTGTTAAAGCTGGAATAGGAAGTCTTACTACTTTACCATCATTAGATGGATTTAGACCTAAGTCTGATTGTAGAATAGCCTTTTCAATTTCTGGTATAGCATTTGCATCCCAAGGCTGAACTAAAAGTAGTCTTGGCTCTGGAGCTGATATTCCTGCTATTTGGTTTAATGGAGTTATAGTTCCATAGTAATCTACACTTACTTGCTCTAATATAGCCGGATTAGCTCTTCCTGCTCTAATTGTACTTAAGTTTTCTCTAAGGGCCTCTATAACCAGTCCCATTCTCTCTTCTATATCACCATGAACATCTAAACGCATTATTTTTCCCCCTTTACATTTGTACCTATATCTTCACCCATAACTACACTCTTTATATTTCCAGGCTGATCAATTCCGAAAACAATTAAAGGTAGACTATTGTCCATACATAAGGATGTAGCTGTTGAGTCCATTATGCCTAAGCCTAAATTTAATATATCTATATACTCTAATTCTTCAAATTTCTTAGCATCCTTATTTTCCTTAGGATCTGAATCATATATGCCATCTACACCCTTTTTAGCTAATAAGATTACCTCAGCCTCTATCTCTGCCGCTCTTAAAGCCGCTGCTGTATCTGTTGAAAAATAAGGGTTACCTGAACCTGCTGCAAATATAACTACTCTTCCTTTTTCTAAGTGTCTTATAGCCCTTCTTCTTATGTAAGGCTCTGCTATTTGACGCATTTCTATAGCAGTCTGAACTCTTGTATCTACTCCTATATTTTCTAAAGCATCTTGTAAGGCTAAAGCATTCATTACAGTTCCCAACATTCCCATATAATCTGAGCTAGCCCTGTCCATTTTCTCACTTGATTCTCTTCCACGCCAAAAGTTTCCTCCACCTACAACTATGGATGTTTCAACGCCCAACGCATTTATTTCCTTAACTTCTCCAGCTATTCTATCCACTGTTTCTTCATCTATACCATGCCCTACTCCACCTGATAGAGCTTCTCCACTTAACTTTAGTACGACTCTTCTATATTTAGGATCTGCCATAACTTCCTCCTTTATTGTACTTATTCAAATGGAGAACACCTAGTGTTCTCCATTTTTTTACATATTCATTTGCTTTGCAACTTCGTCAGCAAAATCTTCTTCCCTTTTTTCTAAACCTTCTCCTACTTCAAATCTTGCAAAACGTCTGATTCTCATGTTTTCACCAATTTTTGCAATCTTTTCTTTTAATAGGTCTTTGATTTTAATATCTGAATCTTTTATAAAAGGTTGTTCTAATAAACATATTTCTTCATAGAATTTATTTAATCTTCCTTCTACTATTTGTTCAGCTATGTGCTCTGGCTTTCCTTCATTAAGAGCTTGTTGCTTTAAGATTTCTTTTTCTCTTTCTACAACTTCCTCTGGTACTTCTTCTATTGAAACATATTGAGGATTAGCTGCAGCTATTTGCATTGCTACATCTCTTACAAAGTCTTTGAATTCATCTGTTTTAGCAACAAAGTCAGTTTCAGCATTAACTTCTACTAAAACTCCAATTCTACCTCCGTGTATATATGAATCTACTAATCCTTCTGCCGCTATTCTTCCTGATTTCTTGTCAGCAGATGCAAGACCTTTTTCCCTTAATAAATCTATAGCTTTATCTATATCACCATCAGTTTCCACTAAGGCATTTTTACAATCTAGCATCCCTGCTCCTGTTTTTTCTCTAAGTTCCTTTACTTGTGAAGCTTTAATTGACATATATAAACCTCCTCATTATTAATTTATATATCTTACTTAATTTACTCTTCGTCTTGAACCTCTTCAACTTCTTCTACTTCTTCAGTAGCTTCCTCTACATCTTCCATTTGTTCACCTTGTTTACCTTCGATAACTGCATTAGCCATAGTTTCAGTTAATAATTTAACCGCTCTTATAGCATCGTCGTTTCCTGGTATAACATAATCTACTAAATCTGGATCACAGTTTGTATCTACTATAGCTACTACTGGAATATCTAATATTCTTGCTTCATTTACAGCTATGCTTTCTTTTCTTGGGTCAACAACAAATAAAGCATCTGGTAATCTATCCATATCTCTGATTCCGCCTAAGAATCTTAATAACTTATTTCTTTCATGAGTTAATTCCATAACTTCTTTCTTTGGAAGAACTTCAAATATACCGTCTTCTTCCATTTGTTCTAACTCATCTAATCTATTTATACTCTTACGGATTGTCTTATAGTTTGTTAACATTCCACCTAACCATCTTTGGTTAACATAGTGCATTCCACATCTTTTTGCTTCTGACTCTATTGATTCTTGTGCTTGCTTTTTAGTTCCTACGAATAATATCTCACCATCGTTTTCTGCAACTTCTCTTATAAAGTCATAAGCCTTTTCTACTTCCTTAACTGTTTTTTGTAAGTCAATTATATAGATACCATTTCTTTCGGTAAATATATACTCCTTCATTTTTGGATTCCATCTTCTTGTTTGATGTCCAAAGTGTACTCCTGCTTCTAATAAACTTTTCATTTTTAATACTGACATTTAAGCCACCTCCATAGTTTTTTTCCTCCACCTCTATCATATATACCAGAGACCTTAAAAGGCACTTTCCAATATATCAAGAAGTGTGTGTAATCACCATAAAATTATAACATATAGGCCCTTATAATTCAATAATTATTTAGCCTTCTCTAATTCATCTAATAATTTATCATTTAAAATCTTTATATGTGTTCCTTTCATTCCTAAGGATCTTGATTCAATAACTCCTGCTGATTCAAACTTTCTTAAGGCATTTACTATAACCGATCTTGTTATTCCTGCCCTATCAGCAACCTTAGAAGCTACTAATAATCCCTCATTTCCATCTAGTTCATGAAATATATGCTCCATAGCTTCTAATTCTGAATAAGATAAGGTTCCTATAGCCATTTGGACTACTGATCTTTTTCTTGATTCTTCTTCCATTTCTTCAGCCTTTGATCTTAATATCTCCATACCTACTATAGTTGC
>JASKZW010000070.1 GCA_030147425.1 Tissierellales bacterium | reverse complement strand
CTGCCACATACTTTAAAAGGGAAACACTAGCTGTATTTAAATCTACCCCAACACGGTTTACTGCATCTTCTACTACTTTTTCTAATTCTTCATCTAATTTTTTCTGGTTTAAATCATGCTGGTACTGGCCTACGCCTATATGCTTTGGCTCTATCTTTACAAGTTCAGAAAGTGGATCCTGAATTCTTCTTCCTATGGAAATAGCCCCTCTTATAGATACATCTAGGTCTGGAAATTCTTCCTGGCCTAGCTTAGACGCTGAATAAATAGAAGCTCCTGCCTCATTTACTATAGTATAGGCTATTTTCTTATCTAATTTTGATAAAAGATCTGCCACTACAGTCTCAGTTTCCCTAGAAGCTGTACCGTTTCCAATAGCTATTAAATCAACCCTATGTTTTTCTATATGGTCTGCCAGAATCTTTTGACTCTTTTCCACTTCATTTCTAGGTTCAGTTGGAAATATTGTTCCATAGTCTAAAAAATTTCCATATTCATCTATAACTGCTAGCTTACAACCTGTCCTAAAGCCTGGGTCTAGGGCTAATACCCTAACTCCCTTTACAGGTGCCTGCATTAAAAGTGGGTCTAGATTTTTACCAAAAACCTTTATAGCATCATCTTCTGCCCTTTCTGTTAGATTTGAACGAATCTCCCTTTCTATAGATGGGTGTATAAGTCTTTTATAACTATCCTCTATAGCTAAAAGAATTTGCTCACTAGTTTGATTATGTTTTTCTACCAGGTCTGCCTTTATTCTTTCAATAATTTTTTCATCTGGTAAGTCTACAGAAACCCTTAAAACTTTTTCTTTTTCCCCTCTATTTATAGCTAAAATCCTATGATTAGCTATAGTTTTTATTGGCTCTGAATATTCATAATACATTTGGTAAACTGGATCTAAGCCATCCTTAGTTTTTTCAGACCTGATTAAGCCTTCTTTTTCCCCTATTTTCTTAATCATTGCCCTGTACTTTGCCTCATCTGATATATCCTCTGCAATTATATCCAAGGCTCCTGCAATGGCTTCTTCTATATTCTCAACTTCTTTTTCTTCACTAAGGTAATTCTCTGCTTCCTCTTGAATGTTTTCCCATTCTTCTTCCTTTAAGATTAACTGGGCCAAGCCTTCCAAGCCTTTTTCTCTGGCTATAGTTCCCCTGGTTCTTCTTTTTGGCCTGAAGGGCCTGTATATATCATCAATTCTTTGAATTGTTTCTGCCTTAAGTATACTTTCCTTAATTTCCTCTGTTAGTTTTCCTTGCTCATCGATAAGTCTTATTACTTCTTCCTGCCTAGACTTTAAATTTACCAGGTAATTATACTGGTTTTCAAACTCCCTTAAAACTTCATCATCTAAATTTCCTGTTTGTTCCTTTCTATATCTGGCTATAAAAGGAACTGTAAACTCTTCTAAAAGTTCTATAGTATTTTCTACTTGTTTTTCCCTTATATTTAAATTTCTTGCTAGAATTTTTACTATATCCATTTAATCACCCTTTCCATTTTAAAAAGGAAAGCTAGAATGCTTTCCTCTTTAAATACTCATTAATAAATATATCTATATCCCCATCCATAACTCGGTTTATATCTGACACTTCTAGGTTAAACCTATGGTCCTTTACCATTGTATAAGGATGGAAGGTATAAGTTCTTATTTGGGATCCCCAGGCAATTTGACTATATGTTCCCTGGATATCTTCAATCTTTTCCTTTTCTTCCTCTTCTTTTATCTGTATTAATTTTGCCTTTAACATATTTAAGGCCGTAGCCCTGTTACTATGCTGGGACCTTTCATTCTGGCACTGAACCATTACACCTGTAGGAAGGTGTGTAATTCTTACAGCTGAGTCAGTTGTATTAACATGCTGACCTCCTGCGCCACTAGCCCTATAGGTATCTATTTTTAAGTCAGACTCATTTATCTCTATGTCTACATGATCTGTTAATTCTGGAAAAACATCTATACTGGCAAAGGATGTATGCCTTTTATTTAAGGCATCATAGGGAGATATTCTTATGAGTCTGTGAACACCCTTTTCTGATTTTAAATATCCATAGGCGTTTAAGCCCTTAACTAAAAGGGTTACTGATTTTATTCCTCCCTCTGTATCAGGAACTAGGTCTAATACCTCACTTTCAAAGTTTCTATGTTCTGCCCACCTAGTATACATCCTTAAAAGCATTTCTGCCCAATCCTGGGCTTCTACTCCTCCAGCTCCTGCATTTATAGAAAGTATAGCATTGTTTTCATCATACTCTCCTGATAAAAGAGTAGTTAATTTTAAAGTTTCAGCAGTTTTCTCTATAGCCTTATATTCAGCCTTTATTTCCTTGTGAACACTAAAGTCCTGTTCTTCTATGGCTAGTTCTATAAGGACTTCTAGGTTTTCTATATCTTCTAAAAGTCCCCTAAATTCCTTTATCTGACTATCATAGTCATTAATAGTCTTCATAGTTTCCCTAGCCTCTTCTACATCATCCCAAAAGCCTTCCTCATAGGATTCTTCTTCTAGTTTCTTTTTCTTTTCTTCTATACTATCTATGTCAAAGACTCTTTCCTAGTTCACCTACCATGGCCTTTATTTCCTTTAATTTATCCTTTAATAAATATATATTCTCCATAATGACTCCTTTCCCTACTTGCCACAGCACTTCTTGTATTTCTTTCCACTTCCACATGGGCAAGGTTCATTTCTTCCAACTCTTTTTCCCTTCACTACTGTTTGTTTACCTATACTACCATCCCTACTTGAAGCTCCAGACTGGTCGCTTCCGCCGCCAGTTCCTGTAGCCTCTGCTACTCTTTTTCTTTCCATTTTTTCTGCTTCCTCTATACCATATAAATATTTAATAGTGTCTTCCTTAATACTGTGATTCATTAACTCAAACATTTCAAAACCTTCATTTTGATAGGCCATTACTGGGTCTACCTGTCCATAAGCCCTTAAGCCTATACCCTGTCTTAATTGGTCCATAGCATCTATATGGTCCATCCATTTACTGTCTACTACTTGTAAAAGTATAATTCTTTCTATTTCCCTAAACTTATCTGAACCTATTTCAGCTTCTTTTTCCTCATATTTATCTAAGGCTATATCCCTTATTTTTTCCTTTAAACTATCCTTGTCTAAGGACTTTATACTATCAAAGTCTAACTCTTCTTCTAGGATTCCAAGATTTAAAAGATAGTTATTTAAGCCTGCTAAATCCCAATCATCAGTTGAAATAGCTGGTCCTACATAAAGATCTACTGAGTATTCTACAAGGCTTTGAATCATGCTTATTATATGTTCCTTTAAGTTCTCCCCTTGTAAAACTCTCTTTCTTTCCTCATATATTACTTCCCTTTGCTTGTTCATTACGTCGTCATACTGTAAAACATGCTTTCTTATAGCAAAGTTATTTCCTTCTACTCTTTT
>JASKZW010000063.1 GCA_030147425.1 Tissierellales bacterium | reverse complement strand
ATTATATTACCTGTAAAACCATCACAGACCATAACATCACATTTACCTGTCATTATGTTCCTAACCTCATAGTTACCTATAAAGTTTATATCTGTAGTTTCTAATAGTTTGTAGGAATCTAGTCTTAGCTGATCGCCCTTACCTTCTTCTTCTCCTATATTAATTAGACCTACTTTAGGCTTGTTTATTCCTAGTATTTTTTCTGAATACACTGAACCCATAATAGCAAATTGCTTTAAGTATTCTGGCTTACAATCTACATTTGCTCCCATATCTAATAGAAATGAAGTTCCTGAAGTAGTTGGGAAAACACTGGCTAGGGCCGCCCTGTCTACTCCCTTAATTCTCTTAACTATAAAAAGGCCTCCAGCTAATAACGCACCAGTACTACCTGCAGACACTAAAGCACCTCCCTCTCCATCTCTTAAAGCTTCCATAGCTCTTACTAAAGATGAGTCTTTTTTTCTTCTTATAGCTAAGGTTGGACTTTCACTATTTTCTATTAATCCTGGAGCATCAATAATTTTATATCTATCCTTACTTATACTATATCCCTCTAATTCTTTTTCTATCAGTTCACTTTTTCCAACAAAAGTTAAGTTAATTTCTTCCTCTAAGGCCGCTTCTACAGCACCTTTTATAAGCTCTGCTTCCCCCTTGTCTGACCCTAAAGTATCAATAATAATATTCACCATAAAATCTCCTCCAAACTTAGACACTACTGATATTAAATATAATATATAATCGTCTAAAAATCAATATTATAGAAAAAAAGATAGTGATTTAAATCACTATCTTTTCATACTAGTCTACGCTAACTACTTCTCTATTTTTGTAATATCCACACTCTTTACATACTCTGTGAGGTAACTTTGGTTCGTGACATTGTGGACACTCTGCTATCGTTGCCTTACCTAATTTATATGCTGACGCTCTTCTGCTATTTTTCTTAGCTTTTGATGTTTTTCTTTTTGGTACTGCCATAATTATTACACCTCCTACTTATTCTTCTGGTACAAAGTCCTTTAATATGGCTAGACGTGGATCTACCCTATCAACTTCACAATCGCAGTCTTCCTTATTTAAGTCTATACCACAAACTTGGCATAGGCCCTTACAAGATTCACTGCAAATAGGAGTCATAGGTAGGGACAATAAAATCATATCCCTTATATCCTTGCTTAAGTCAATATTACTAATATCATCATAGTAAACAAAATTAGTTTCTTCATTTTCTTCTATTTCTTCCATACTATCAGTTAGTTTTGCTGTTAACTTAGTATGATTTTTTTCAGTAAAATTATTTAAACATCTACCACAGGACTCTTGATAACTATAGTCTATATTTAAGTGTATATAAAATTCCCTATCAACTTTGTATATTTCTCCTTCATAGACTATCGGTTCTACAAAACTTAAATCTCTTCCATTAAACCTAGCATTTTCCAGTTCTAATTCTCCACTTAATCCTAAGGAAGAAGCCTCTTCTTCCATAAAATCCATTAAGTCTATTTTCAATAAGCTCACCTCTTAGATAACAGAACCATTATATAAAGGTGAAGTAAATTTGTCAAGAATTATCTTACTATTTTACTATATTTAAAGTATCTCTAGCTATCATTAACTCTTCATTTGTAGGGATTACTAAAACAGAAACTTTTGAATCTTCTTTACTAACTATAGCTTCCTTACCTCTTATATCATTTAATTCCTTATCTAATTCTATTCCTAAGTGCTCTAATCCTTCACAAACTGCTTCCCTTATCATTGCTGAGTTTTCACCAATTCCTGCTGTAAATACCACACCATCTAATTCTGGTAATAAAGCAGTATATGAACCTATATATTTTTTAACTCTATTTATAAATACTTTTAAAGCTAATTCTGCTTTTTTATTTCCTTCATTCATAGCATCTTCTAAGTCTCTAAAGTCACTACTTAACTCAGATATACCATAAACTCCTGATTCTTTGTTTAATAAGTTATTAACATCTTCAATGCTTAAATTATCTTTTTCCATTAAGAAAGGAATTATAGCTGGATCCATATCTCCTGATCTAGTTCCCATTGCTAATCCTTCTAATGGAGTAAAGCCCATACTTGTATCTATTGATTTTCCATTTTTAACTGCAGCTATACTTGCACCATTTCCTAAATGACAAGTAATAATATTTAAATCTTCTTCTTTTTTATCTAACATATCTGCAGCTCTTTGAGTTACATATTTGTGTGATGTTCCGTGGAAACCATATTTTCTTATACCATGTTCTTCATATAATCTGTATGGTAAAGCATATGTATAGTTTTCTTCTGGAATACTTTGATGGAATGCTGTATCAAATACTGCTACCATTGGAGTATCTTCCATTAATTCCTTACATGCTTCTATTCCCATTATGTTTGGTGGATTGTGTAAAGGTGCTAAGTCTATACACTCATCTAAAGCTGTCATTACTTCATCATCTATTAATACAGACTCTGCGAAACTTTCTCCACCATGAACTACCCTGTGTCCTACTGCATTAATTTCATCCATAGATTTTATAGCTCCGTACTCTTCATTTACTAAAGCTCCTAAAACTAATTCTAAAGCTTTTCTATGGTCCTTCATAGGCTCCTCTATAACTACTTCTTCCTTGCCTGTAGTTTCATGAGTTACCTTAGCTCCCTCAATTCCTATTCTTTCAACTAATCCTTTTGCTAAAACGCTCTCATCATTCATATTAATTAATTGATATTTTAATGATGAACTACCACAATTAATTATTAAAATATTCATAACTTCTCCTCCTTATTAAAAATACTCACTAGTATAATAGTATTACATTTTTTAAATAAAATCAACGAATATATAAACATAGTCTCTTATGCTATAATATTAGAAAGCGAGGTGATTTTTTGAAAATACTAGGAATTATAGCTGAATATAATCCTTTCCATACAGGACATAAATACCATTTGGAAAAATCAAAAAAAGACTTAAATATAGATTATACAATAGCAATAATGAGTGGCTCCTTTGTACAAAGAGGTGAACCTGGGATTTTTGACAAGTGGACAAGGGCCCAAATTGCTGTCGAAAGTGGAGTGGATTTAGTTATTGAACTTCCCTATATTTTTGCTGGGCAGACAGCTGAAATTTTTGCTTTTGGAGCTGTTAATATTTTAGACTCCCTAAACTGTGTAGACTATCTTAGCTTTGGCTCTGAGCATAATAATATAGAGGACCTAGATTTTATATCTACTATACTAAGTAATGAGCCAGAAGAGTTTAAGTTCTATTTAAAGGAAAATATTAAATCCGGTTACTCCTATCCTAGGTCTAGGGAGATAGCTCTAAAAAAATATCTATTGATAAATAATATAGACTTGGCTGAAGAGGTTTCCCATATTCTGAGCCAGTCTAATAATATCTTAGCCATAGAATATCTTAAGGCTTTAAAAAAACTAAAAAGTAAAATTAAACCTCATATAGTAGAGAGGCTTAGCTCAAATTATAAGGACCAAGATCTTTCTCTAGGCTTTTCCAGTGCTACAGCTATAAGAAATAAACTTTTATCAGATAATCTAGACT
>JASKZW010000046.1 GCA_030147425.1 Tissierellales bacterium | reverse complement strand
ACTATTGATGGAGTAGACTATTATAACGATTCTAAGGGAACCAATCCAGAAGCAAGTATGAGAGCTATAGAGGCCTTAGAAGAGGATATTATTCTTATCTTAGGTGGGATGGATAAGGGGTCATCCTTTAAGGATTTACTTAATATGGGTAGGAATAGGGTTAAGGAGATAGTTGTCTTAGGAGAAACTAAATATAAGATAAGAAAAGAGGCTGAGGAGGTTGGATTTAATTCTGTATATTTAGTTGAGAATATGGCTGAAGCAGTAAGTAAATCTACAAACTTAGCTAGGTCTGGAGATAAGGTTCTCTTGTCACCAGCTTGTGCTTCTTGGGACATGTATGATAGTTTTGAAAAAAGGGGAGAAGATTTTAAGGAAAAAGTACACTCCTTAAAAGGATAAAGGAGGTATAGAATGAAAGAAAGGAAAGTAATACCGCTTAAAAGAAAGTCCTATGACTTTTTTTTGCTATTACCAACATTGTTACTAGTATTTATTGGAGTTTTAATAGTATATAGTTCTTCTTGGCCAATAGGAATGCGATTAGTAGGAGATGGAAGTCATTTTTTTAAAAAACAATTAATTTCAGCCTTCTTTGGTATAGGTGTAATGATTTTTTTTATGAAATTTGATTATAGATTCTTATATAAACTATCCATACCTATTTATGGGCTATCCTTGCTTTTGGGAGGGGCTATATTTACATCATTAGGAAAGGAAGTAAATAATGCTAGAAGATGGTTAGATTTAAAGGTAATTAGTTTTATGCCTTCAGACGTTATAAAGTTAGCATCTATTATAATGCTAGCTAGGGTCTTGAGTAAAAAAGATAGTTTGGATAGCTTTTTAAAGGATTTATTACCATCCCTGCTTGTGCCAGCTGTAAGTTGCTTGCTTATATATCTTCAAAGGGACTTGTCTACTCCTATAGTACTAGGAGCAACTTTAATCACTATGATATTTATAGCAGGAATGAGATGGCTTCATCTTTTAATTATAGGTGGAAGTGGAATAGGACTTATAAGTGGAATAATACTTTTATCAGAAGAAAATAGGTATAGGCTAAGGCGTGTTATGAACTTTTGGGATCCTTTTAAAACGGCTAGCGATGGAGGTATGCAGGTTTCCCAAGGTCTTTTAGCCCTAGGTAGTGGTGGAATAAGAGGGGCTGGATTAGGTCAGAGTAAGCAAAAATTCTTTTACTTGCCTGAGGCCCACAATGACTTTATTTTTGCTATTTTAGGAGAAGAACTGGGACTAATAGGTGGAAGCATCATACTTATTCTACTTTCCTTTATAGTTATTAGGGGGGTAAGGGCTGCATCCTTATCAAAAACTAAGTTTGGTAGATATTTAGCCACTGGCATAACAGCCCTAATAGCTATACAAAGTATACTTAATATAGGTGTAGTTTTAGCTTTAGTGCCACCAACAGGTATAGCTTTGCCTTTTATAAGTTATGGTGGGACTTCCCTAGTTATTAATATGGCAGCTATGGGAATTCTTTTAAATATATCAAAAAATACCAATTAGGAGTGGAAGAAAATGCGTATGTTAATTAGTGGAGGAGGTACTGGAGGACATATTTATCCAGCACTTGCAATAGCTATGGAAGCTAAAGAAAATAATAAAGATGCTCAAATTTTATATGTTGGTACAGAAAATGGTTTAGAAAGTAAATTAGTACCAAAGGCAGGATTTGATTTTAAAACAGTTAGGGTTAAAGGTCTGCCTAGAAAAATTAACTTAGATTTCTTTAGGGCCTTAAAAGAATTATTTTTAGGCTTAAGAGATTCAAATAAAATTATCAAGGAATTTAAACCAGATATAGTTATTGGTACAGGAGGCTATGTTTCAGCACCAGTTACACTTTTGGCAGCCTTAAAAGGAATACCGACTGCAATCCATGAGCAAAATGCCTACCCTGGAATTACTAATAAACTGCTTTCAAAATTTGTAGATAGGGTTTTTATAACTTATGATGAGGCAGAAAACTATTTTAAAAACAAAAATAAATTAATTAATACAGGTAATCCTTTAAGAAGTAATATTTTTACTGTAAATAAAAAGGAAGCATATAAGAATAATAATTTAAATCCTGATTTACCTATAATCCTATCTTTTGGAGGTAGTGGAGGACAAAAGTCTCTAAATGATAGTATGCTTTATGTTTTAGAGAAAAATAAAGATCAAAATATTCAAATTATACATGTGGCAGGGGAAAGATTTTATGAAGATTTTATAAATAAATTAAAGGAAAAGGATATAAGGATAGATGACTATAAAAATTTAAGAGTCCTTCCTTATCTTCACAATATGCCAGAAATAATGAATATATCTGACTTAGTTATAACAAGCTCAGGTGCTATAACTTTAGCAGAAATTTCTGCCTTATCTTTGCCAAGTATACTTACTCCAAAAGCTTATACAGCAGAAAATCATCAAGAAAAAAATGCAGAAGTTTTCTATGATAATGGTGCTGCTGAGATTATTTATGAGAAAGAATTAAATGGAGAAAATTTAAATGAGAAAATAAATAAACTTATTTTTGATAAAAATAAACTAGAAATTATGAGTAAGCAGGCTTCTAAATTAGGAGAAGTAGCGGCATCAAAAAAAATAATAAGAGAAATAGAAAAATTAATAGAAACTAAGGGAAAATAAGGTGATATTTAAGGAAAAGTGGGTATTTATCATTAGTAAGGCTTTATATTATAGCTTTGGGATAGGTGATCTAGTTGAGAAAGAGAAAAATAACAAAAAGACAAGCTTTAAGACGCAGGAGAATATTAAAGTTAACTTTATTTACTATTATAGTTTTTCTTCTATATTTATTAATATTTAAAAATCCTTTATTTAATTTAAAAAAGATAAGTGTAAAAGGAAATACTAAGACAAAAACTGAAGTTATAAAGTCTAATTCAACATTTAGAGAAGGCTATAATATTTTTAAAATAAATAAAAAAGAAGGAATTAATAAGATAAAAAAACTTCCATATATTAAGGAGGTTGATATTAAATTAAAACTTCCAAATGAAATAGAAATAAAGGTGAGTGAAAGGGATTCTGTAGCCTTTACAAAATATTTAGATTCATATGCTTACATAGACAGGGATAGTAGGGTACTTTATATAGGCAATAAATTATATAAGCAGAAAAAACCTGAAATTTTTGGTTTGAAATTGAGCAATATAAAAGAAGGAAAGAATATCTTTACTAAGGAAAATAAAGATGAGTTAAACTTGCTAAGATTACTAGATGACAAAAATTGGGAAGATAAAATTAAGTATATAAATCTTTATGATTCAGACAATCTTGTTTTAGAATTAGTAAATGGAGAAAAAATTTATTTTGGGAATTTTTCCAATTTAGAATATAAATTAGATTTTTTAGAAGAAATACTAGCTGATGCTAAATCTAAAAAAATTAAGATTAAAAGTGTAGATTTTAACAAGGGTGAAAATCCAATAGTAGTACCCGAACAGTTAGGAGAGATAGATAGTGAGGATGAATAAGGATAATTTAGCAGTTATGTTTGTTACTATAATATTAGGTATAACCTTGGCCATACAGTTTAAAACCGTAAAAAAAACTGTAGGTAATGATACTCTCCCAAGTCAAAGGGCCCAGGAGCTAGCAGTCGAACTAAAAAAAAGTAAGGAAGAAAAAGAACTTGCCTTAGAACGTTTAGATGATTTAGAAGCAAAAATAGAAGAGTATGAGTCAGGTCAGGCTGGAGAAGATATTTATATAGAGAACTTATTGAAGGATTTGGAAAAATATAAAAACCTATCAGGGTACTCAGATTTGGAGGGACCTGGAGTATTAATTGAAATAGAAGATCCATCTATAGATATAGATACTGGATATGGGACAAGTATTTCTGATGATATTGATTTAGTTTTGCAGTTAATTAGTGTATTGAATGCAGCAGATGCTGAAGCTATATCTATAAATGACCAAAGATATTCAGCATATACAGAAATAGAAAAGGCAGGTTCCCATTTAGAGATAAATGGAGTATCTGTAAATTCTCCCTTAGTTGTTAAGGCCATAGGAGATCCTGAACTTTTAGAATCTGCATTATCAATTAAAAGAGGGATATTGTGGACTTTTGAATACTATGACTATGGGGTAAAATTAGAAAAAAAGGAAAAACTTGAAGTGCCTAAGTATAGGAAAATTAAGGAATTCAAATATAGTGAGATAGTAGAAAGCGATGAAGGAGAATGATGAAAGAAAAGCTTAATAAAACAAATTCTTTTCTTATAGTTATTTCAATTATAATAGGAATAGCTTTAGGAATTTTTGTTAAGAGTAATATACCTAATATTGTTCCGGTAACTTTAGATGATTTACAGAAAATGAATGAGGAAAAACATATAGTTGAAAATGAATTAGAAGAGATAAGGAGTCTTATAGAAGATAAGGAAAAACATTTAAAAGAAATGGAAGACTTATCAGACTATAATCAAAAAGAAATTATAAATAAAAGATTAGAAAATTTTAAAATTAGTTCTGGCTTGTTTGATATTAAGGGACCTGGAATAATTGTAACTATGAGAGATAATACAGCTACAATAGGAATGGAGGACGATGTCAATTTAGATATAATCCATGACTCTGACATGTTAATGATAGTAAACGATTTAAAAAATGCAGGAGCTGAAGCAATTAGTATAAATGGTCAAAGAATATTATCTAGTTCAGAAATAAAATGCGGTGGCCCTATAATTAGAGTAAATGGGAAAAGTTTAGGAACTCCCTTCCATATAAAGGCTATAGGGGATCAGAACCTATTAAAATCTTCTATAACTGCACCAACAACTTATGGTTATATATTAAAACATATAGATGAAATAGATATTGAATATGAGATTAGTGATGAAGTTCAGATACCCGCATATAAGGGGAATTTA
The DNA here is from genome assembly GCA_030147425.1 of Tissierellales bacterium. Next base: position 377 of record JASKZW010000046.1, on the reverse strand, counting down.
TATTACAAGTATGCTCTACCAAGAAAGGGAAGGTGATTTTTTGTCATTTGCTTTAATAGGAATCTTAATAGGTATAGTCATAGGGATAATTTTACCTTATACTTATAATACAGCCTATTCACTATATATATCTGTAGCAATATTGGCTTCTTTAGACTCTATACTAGGTGGAATTAAGGCGTCTTTGAAAAATGAGTTTAATTCATTAATATTTATATCAGGTTTTTTTGTAAACTCATTATTAGCTGCCTTTTTGGCCTATGTTGGAGATAGATTAGGAGTACCTTTATATTATGCAGCTATATTTACTTTTGGTGGAAGATTGTTTGATAATATAGCAAGTATAAGGAGAATATTACTTTCTAAATACCAAGATA
>JASKZW010000040.1 GCA_030147425.1 Tissierellales bacterium | reverse complement strand
AGTAAATATATTAAAGGTATTTTCTTAATTAAATCTTTCTTCCCCATTTAATCACCTTTTTTCTATTAGTATTAATATTCTACTAGATAAAAGGTTTTTTGTCTAAAAAAAGATACTATCTCTAGATAGTATCTTTTTATAGCTCTTCCCTTAGCATTTTTAAAATTTTATTTGCTAGCTCACCATATCTTAGATTTGCCCTATCCCTTGGCCTTTCCATATTTACATCTATTATTTCCCTTATAGTTCCAGGTCTTTTTGTCATAACTATAATTTTATCAGCTAATGATATGGCCTCATTTACACTGTGGGTTATAAATAATATAGTCTTTTTATCCTGATTCCAAATTTCCAGTAATTCTTCCTGCATTATTATCCTAGTATGGGCATCCAAGGCACCAAAGGGCTCGTCCATTAAAAGAATATTAGGATCATTAGCCAAGGCTCTTGCAATGGCAACCCTTTGTTGCATACCTCCTGAAAGTTCATAAGGATATGAATCCTGAAAACCATCCATTCCGATAAGTTTTAAATAATCCATCCCAATCTTTCTTCTTTTATCCTTAGGAACCCTTTTAAACTCCAATCCTAAAGCTATATTATCTAGTACAGTTCTCCATGGTAGAAGAGAATAGTCTTGAAATACCATTCCCACCTCTCCACTAGGATTTGAAACTTTTTTTCCGTCATATAGTACATCTCCTGAAGTTAAAGTTTCTAGACCTGCTATTATCCTAAGTAAGGTTGATTTTCCACATCCTGATGGTCCTACAATACAAATAAATTCATTTTTCTTAACCTTTAAATTAACATCATTTAAAGCTAGAACATGATTACCTTCCTTAGATAAAAAAGTCTTTTTTAAGTTTTTTATTTCTATAATATTTTCAGCCATTATATCATCTCCTACTCATCCATGAAAAATGTCTTCTTTCTATTATTACAAAGATATAATCTAATAAGGCTCCTACTAAACCTATACAAATTATTCCTGTAATAACTAGGTCTGTTCTAGCTAGTTCATAGGCGTGGGTTATTAGATACCCAACACCTGATAAACTTCCAGGTAACATTTCTGCTGCTACCAAGCAACCCCATGCACTCCCTAACCCACCTCTTAATCCACTTATAATATTAGGACCAGCACCTGGTATTAGTATTTTAAAGAATATATCTTTATTACTTGCTCCTAAAACTTTTCCTGATTCTATTAAGGTTTTAGGAACATTCTTTACTCCAAAATTAGCGCTAGATACTACTGGGAAAAAGGTACCTATACCTATTATAAAGATCATAGCAAACTTAAAGTTGTCATAAAAAACCTGCTTTGGTCCATAAGGTATGTTAAATAGAGTAGCTAAACTTTTAGTTCCAAACCAACCTAAGATTAAAGGAACCCAACCTAAGGCTGGAACTGGCCTGAAGATATTTATAAAGGTACTAAATAAATTATTTATTGTCTTATTGTAGCCCATTAAAATACCTAAAGGTAAGGCTATTAAAACTCCTACAAAATATCCTAATAATACTCTCACTAAACTAATAGCAATATTCCTTGGTATAGAACCTAAACCTATAAAGTCAGATGTAGCATGGGCAAAGTTATTAATAACTGCACCTATACCTGGTAAAACAACTGGGTTGTCAACTCTTTTAGAATTAAAATGCCATATAAACAAGAATATAATAGGAACTATCATACTAACTGCCATATTTTTTATAAAATTCCTTCTATCTAAAGATTTATTTGACTTTTCAACTTTCTCATTATAGCAATTCACACCTATCCCCCCTTAAAATTAAAAGTCTTCTATGAAAATAGAAGACTTTTATTATTTTTCTTTCTGTATTTCCTCTATATAGGAAAAGTCAAAAGCTTGTTCTAAAACTTCTTCTAAGTTTTTATCCTTTAATCTTCCCTCAAACTTATTTGTTCTATTTAATAAATCAAGATATATGTTTATTCCATCTAACCAGTCTTCTGTTGGGTCTGTTGTAAAGTTTATTTCTGCTGCATCAACTATCTCAGTATCTACACCCATTAATTTAGCCATTGCTGGATTACCCTTTTCCGGGAATTCCATACAATAGTCACAAGACTTGTCTATTAATTTAACTATTGATTTAAAGGCATCCTCATGCTCTTCTAATACATCTTCTCTTGCAGCAAAAATACAGCAAGGGAAGTCTGCCCACTTTCCTTCTGGTGGGAACTCTTCTAGAACCATAGCTATCTTACCTAAACCTTCTGCTTCAGCTGTCTCTGGGAATATTGATGGTCCAACCCATCCATCTACCTGTCCACTAGTTAGGGATGGAAGTAAGTTTTTATTTCCCTTTAAGTCTACTAGTAAAACATCTGCATCTACATCATTTGGATCTTCTGTTACCTTCATTCCCTCATCTTTTAAAACTGACTCTATAATCATTCTTGGTGCTGAAACCGGTGAATGATATCCTATTTTAACTGGGACTTCTGAGTTTAATATATATTCCTCAACTGCATCCCATCCTTCTAAACCTTTTTCCTCTGGAAATACTAAAGCTATACCTTTAGTATGTGTTGGACATAATATTTTTATATTTGTCCCTCCATCAATAGCTGTTAACATTCCTGTATTAGAACAAATTGCTGAATCTAGATGTCCTTGTCCCATTAAAGTAGCCACTTCTGAAGCACCCTTATTAGGCATAAAACTTAAAACCGCCTTAGATTCTCCCTCATCTATAAGTTCATACTTATTATCTGATAATGGATTTAAGTAAATTCCTATTTCCTTAAAATCTTCAATTTCATTTAATGGTGCTTCTAATATTGCAGTATGTAAAGCTGCACCCCAAGAAATACTTATTTCTGGTATATCTTCCTTACTAGCATCACTTGTTTCTTGTTCATCTTTCTCTTCATCATTAACTTCTACATTTTCCTCTGATTCCTCTTGAGTGTCTCCAGTATTCTCTTCCCCACATCCTACTAAAGTTACTAGCATTAAACTAAGTACTAGTATAAATAAAATAGATTTTTTAATGGATTTTTTCATTGAACTTCCTCCTTTGTTATTTTTCATACATATACATGGTAATGGTGTATTAGACTTAAGTCCAATAGATTTTTTCTATAGTTATGCAGTTTGTTATTAAATAAATTAATAATAGAGGCTAGACTTAAGTCTAGCCTCTATCTATTTAACAAATCTTAAGTCTATTGCTTCATCTACTATTTCTTCAAAATCTTTTCCATCTAATCTATTCTCAAATTTATTCATATTTTTAAGTGCATCTACATAAACTTTTATACCATCTAGCCATTGTTCATCTGCCTCTGTTGTGTAAACTATAGTTGATTCTTCTATAATTTCTGGCTCTATACCTATATGTTTAGACAATATTTCTGCTGCTTCAGGTCTTTCATCCATACAGAACTGACAAGTCTTTTCTACTAACTCCATTAAAGCTGCATAAGCTTCCTCATTTTCATTAATAGATTCTTCAGTAGCACCAATTACACAACATGGGAAGTTGTTCCATTTTCCTTCTGGTGGGAACTGTTCTATTTTCATGCCTATCTTACCTATATCCTTGTATTCTGCAGTCTCAGGAAAGGCAGTAGGTCCTACCCAAGCATCTACCTGCCCTGCTCCTATAGAAGGTAGTAGATTATTACTTCCTTTTAGGTCTACTAAAATAGCATCCTTATCTACTTCATTTGGATCTTCTGTAACTGTAAAACCATTTTCCTTAAGTATAGATTCTATTAAAATTCTAGGTCCACTTATAGGAGAATGATAACCTATTTTTAATGGTTGTTCTCTTTCCTCTATATGCTTGCTTACATCATCCCAACCATCTAAGTCTACATCTGGTCCAAAAACCATGCTAACTCCACCAGTTTGAACCGGTGCTAATATCTTCACATCTGTTCCACTATCATAAGCTGTAAGCATAGCTGTATTAGAAGCTAAACCTGCATCTATATGTCCTTGTCCCATCAATGTTGCTAATTCAGAACCACCTTTTGTTGGAACAAAGTTTAAAATTGCTAATTTTTTATCATCCTTAATTAATTCAAACTTATCTTCTGATAAAGGATTTAAGTATACACCATAGTCCTTAAATTCTTCAGCCTTTTCTATTGGAACATATAAAATAGCTGTATGTAAGTCATTTCCCCAGGATATAACTATCTCTGGTAAATCTTCTTCTGATACTTTATCATCTTCTTTTTCTTCTACTTCTTTTTCTCCTTCCTTAACTGGTTCACTTCCCTGATCTGCACAAGCAGTGAAAATAGTTAAGGATAATACTAGTACTAAAAATAAAGCAAAAAACTTTTTAATATTTCTCATACTTATTCCCCCTCTTATTTTGATAAAGTTTACATATAACATGGTATATATATGAACTAATATAGTCCAATAAATAATATCTATAGTTCTTCTTTTCTTATAAAAAAAATAAATAATAGATTTTTATAAAA
>JASKZW010000019.1 GCA_030147425.1 Tissierellales bacterium | reverse complement strand
GCTGGAGATTATTTAGACTATATTGGGGGATATACATTTTATGGAAGCATTGAAAAACACGATGATGTTTTAAAGAAAGGCTATGTTCCAGTTAGCTTGATAAATAAAAATACGAAGGTATTAAAGGATATTAAGGCTGGAGAATATATTACTAATGATATGGTAGAATTAGATAAAACTACTACCATATATAGGTTGAGAGAAGAGCAGGATAAAATACTAGGATAATTTAGGAGGTAAGCTTATGATTTATATTAGAAATAATGATAATAGGCCAGAGTTTAACCTAGCCTTAGAAGAGTATGTGTTTAAGGAGTTAACACAATTTGAGGAGATTTTCCTTCTTTGGGTTAATAAGCCAGCTATAATTGTAGGTAAAAACCAAAATACAATTGAAGAAATAAACCTAGACTATATAAAGGAAAATGATATTAGCGTAGTAAGACGTTTATCTGGTGGAGGAGCAGTTTATCATGACTATGGTAATTTAAACTATACTATAATTTCTAAAAATGATGATTCAGTAGCCTTTAATTTTGAGGCTTTTTCCAAGCCAGTAATAGAAGTATTAGATTCTTTAGGAGTTAAGGCAGACTTTACAGGAAGAAATGACATAGTTATAGGAGAGCAAAAATTCTGTGGAAACGCTCAGTATATGCAAAAAGATAGGGTCCTTCACCATGGAGCTATACTTTTTGATGTAGATTTAAATGTATTAACAAATGCTTTAAAAGTTTCTAAAGACAAGATAGAATCTAAGGGAATAAAGTCTGTTAGAAGTAGGGTTACAAATGTAGTTGATCATTTAGATGAAAAGATAGATGTAGAGAAGTTTAAGGAATTACTTTTAGATCATATTTTTGAAAATACAGAAATAAAAGAGTATAAGTTAACTAAAGAAGACTATGAAAAGATAAATAAATTAATGGAAGAAAGATATGCTACTTGGGAGTGGAATTTTGGAAAATCTCCAAAGTTTAATATCCACAAGAAAGAAAGATTTAAGGGTGGAAGAGTAGAGTCAAAGATAGATGTAGAAGATGGAATAATAAAAAATATTAAATTCTATGGAGACTTTTTTGGAAAGATGGATATTTCAGATATTGAAAACCGTCTAATAGGTAGAAAATACAAGGAAGAGGACATTAGAGAAGCCTTGAAAGATGTAGACTTTAGTTCTTATTTTGTTAATATAAGTGAGGACGAAGTTATTAGTATTATAATATAGTTCTTGACAAATGAAAAAAAATTCAGTATATTTAATTGTAAGTTAATATGGATTTATAAATGCTAGGATAAGGAGAGTAGTAAAATTAAGCTATTCAGAGAGATAGTCATTTTGGTGGGAGACTATTATAGTGAGATTTTATGAAGATCACCTTGGAGCAGAATATTCGAATTAAGTAGAATATTCCGTGAAAATCGTTATATCTAATGAAGTGATAAGGCAGTAGTATTGTCTTATAATTATGGGTGGTACCGCGTTTAACTCGTCCCTAAGTTTAGGCTTAGGCGACGAGTTTTTTTATCGAAAAAATTATATGAAAGGAAGGATAAGATGACAAAATTTAATGAATTATCTAGGGAACCAGTAGCTAAGCGTGAAGCTGAAATATCAAAATACTGGGAAGAAATAGACTTACTTCATAAGTCTGTAGAAACAAAAGATCCAAACAAGCCTTTTGTTTTCTATGAAGGACCTCCAACAGCAAATGGACATCCAGGAATCCATCATGTTTTGGCAAGGACTTTAAAGGACTTAGTTTGTAGGTATAAGACTATGGAGGGTTACCAAGTAAAGAGAAAGGCAGGATGGGATACACATGGTCTGCCAGTTGAAATCCAAGTTGAAAAAGAACTTAAATTAAAAAACAAACAAGACATAGAAGAATACGGAATAGCTGAGTTTAACCAAAGATGTAGGGACTCTGTTTTTGAATTTGGTCAAGAATGGAGGGAAATGACAGAAAGAATGGCTTATGAAATAGACCTAGACAATCCATATGTAACTTTAGACAATGACTATATAGAGTCTGTATGGTGGATACTAGATCAATTTTTCAAAGAAGGGCTAGTATATGAAGGACATAAGATTTTACCTTACTGTTCCCGTTGTGGTACAGGACTAGCTACTCATGAGGTAGCACAAGGTTATGCAGAGATAAAGAGTGATACAGTAATAGCTAAGTTTAAACTAGTAGACAAGGATGAATACTTCCTAGCATGGACTACAACTCCTTGGACTCTACCAAGTAACGTATCCCTATCAGTACATCCAGATGTAGACTATATAAAGGTTAAGGAAGATGGAGAAATATATTATCTAGCTAAGGACTTGGCAGGGGAAGTACTAGGGGAAGAATACGAAGTTTTAGAAACTTTCAAGGGAAAAGAATTAGAAGGAATTAGATATGAGCAATTAGTTCCTTATGTTCAAGTACCGGAAGGAAAGGAAGCCTTCCTAGTTACTTTAGCTGACTATGTAACTACAGAAGATGGTACAGGTATAGTTCATACAGCACCTGCCTTTGGTGAGGATGACTATAACACAGGAACTAGATATAATCTAGCAGTATTACAACCAGTTAATGACCAAGGGAAGTTTGTAGAAACTCCTTGGAAGGATATGTTTGTAATGGATGCTGACTTAGATATTATAAAATGGTTACATGGAGAAGACAAGCTTTATAGCAAGCAAAAGGTAGAGCACAATTATCCACACTGTTGGAGATGTGATACTCCACTATTATACTATGCTAAGCCAAGCTGGTATATAGAAATGACTAAG
>JASKZW010000151.1 GCA_030147425.1 Tissierellales bacterium | reverse complement strand
TATAGGAGGTGTGATTATGGAGGATGTGAGATTATATTATTCAAATATGTGTAGTGAAAGCAAGAAGCTCTTAGACTTTATAGAAGAAGAAAAAATACCTATGGATGGGATAAAAATGATGGATGCAACTAAAGATATGAAATTACAGGTAGATATCTATAAACTAGGAGGCAAGTCCCAAGTTCCTATGCTTTATATAGATGGGGATGTTATTTATGGATGCAAGGAGATTCAAGATTATTTAAAGAGAGTTTAGAAGAAGGGGAAAATTATGGGGAAAAGAGAAAAGGGCTTACTAGCATTTACTATATGTTTAATAGTTTTACTAGGCTTGTTTTTAGTATTTTATTTATCTATGTATAGGAAACTAGGCTTATAAGATAGGGGGATTTTATGACAAAAAGTTTTAAAAATTTTAGTTATTTAGCTTTGCTTATGTTTATAATTATGGTAGCTATGAATATATTAGCTAATACCTTGCCTATAAATGGAGTTTATACAGGTGAGGTATCTGATAGTTATCCAAATTTATTTGCGCCTATAGGATTTACATTTAGTATTTGGTTTGTAATTTATTTAGCTCTTTTGTTTTACTCTATTTATCAGATTAGAAATTACAAAGAGGGAAGGGAATTTCTTTTATCAATAAATAAATTATTTGCCTTATCATCTTTATTTAATATATTATGGTTGCTTTCCTGGCACTATGACAAGATAGGCTTGTCAACCATATTTATATTCCTACTTTTATTTACTCTTTATAAATTAGTAACTGGCTTGGAAACCTATAGGTTAAATAGTAAGGAATTTAGAAATATATATATTCCTTTTAGTATATATTTAGGCTGGATCACAGTTGCTAGTATAGCTAATATAGTAACTTTTCTAGTAAGTAAGGGCGTAAATGGTTATGGTATTTTTATGAATGTATTTTTTATAATATTAGCCATGGTTTTAGTAATGGCTTATTTAATAACTTATAGAAATGTTTATTTTGCCCTGCCAGGTCTGTGGGCCTTTATAGGTATTTTAGCCAAGCATATAAAAGTATTTAATATGGAATATAAGTTAATTATGATTATAGTAGTTATATCTATAATAATTTTTATTTATGAAATAATAAAAACATTTGTAGAAAATATAAATGGAGCTAGGTTATAATCCTAGCTCCATTTAATTAAATTTCCCTAGTATATTCCTTTAACCATTCTCTTTCTTCATCAGTTAAGTGAGGGGAAACTTTCTCATATACTTCCTTATGGTAGTCATTTAACCATTTCTTTTCTTGTTCAGTCATCATGTCAGGGTTAATAGCATCTAAGTCAAATGGTATAAAAGTAATTACTTCAAAATACATAAATTGACCATACTCATTTTTCTCTCCATTGGAAATTAAAAGCTCATTTTCTAATCTTACTCCATGGGATCCTTCCCTATATATTCCAGGTTCATTTGTTATAACCATGCCTTCTTCAAATTGGTGGGACTCTTCTTCTCTATAAACCCATCTAAAGCCTATTGGGTCTTCATGAATATTCATTAAATATCCCATTCCGTGTCCAGTACCATGGTTAAAGTTTAGGTTTCTTTCCCAGAATGGTTGACGAGCTATAATATCTAGAGTCATTCCATTACTTCCATGTAAAAATTTAGCATTGGACAATCTTAGATTACTTATAGCAACTAAGGTAAAGTCATCCTTCATGTGCTGAGGTACTTCACCTAGTACATAGGTTCTAGTTATATCAGTTGAACCTTCATAGAATCCAGCACCAGTATCAGTAAGGAATAGGTTATTTAATTCTAATTCCTTATCAGTTTCTGGCGTTGGAGAATAGTGTACAATAGCTGCATTTTCTCCAAAGGATGAAATAGGTTCGAAACTAGGTCTTATATAGTTACCTTGTTCCTTTCTAAATTCATCAAGCTTATCTGAAGCACTTATTTCAGTTATTTTCTCCTTACCTACATTATGCTTTAACCAATACATAAATTTAACATGGGCAATAGAATCTTTTAATTGGGCTACTCTTATATTTTCAATTTCAGTATTGTTCTTGATAGCCTTCATTAAAATAGCTGGATTTGCAGCTTCAACTTTTTTACAGGATTCTGGTATATTATTATATAAAGCATAGTTTGTCTTGCCTGGGTCTATTAAAACAACATCATCAGCATCAAAGTTTTTAACATCTTCGTAAACTTGATTATATGGATGGATATGTTCTACTCCATTTTCCTTTAGAGTATTTATAATATCATCATTTAATTTACTTTCATCTAAATATATGTGAACTTCATCCATAGTTACTATAGCATAGCTTAAAACTAGTGGGAAAAATTCTATATCATTACCACGAATATTAAGCATCCACATAATATCATCAAGAGAACAAACTACATGTTTATTAGCTCCATGTTCTTGCATTTTTTCCCTTATTCTTTTTACCTTAGATTCAGTACTTTCACCAGCATATTTTAAATCTAATTTAAAAGCAGGCTCTTTTGATAAAGGAGGTCTATCCGTCCAGATTTCATCTATTAGGTCCACATTATATTTTATAGATGCATCTTTTTCTTTTATTATATTTTCATAGGCTTGTCCTTCACTTACAGATACAACCCTACCATCAAAACCAAGAACTCCTTTTTCAGGAAGTTTGTCCTTTATAAATTCTACAATTGTAGGAACTCCAGGTTCTCCCATTCTAAAAAGTTCAACACTATTGTCAGCTAATTGTTTTTCAGCCTGGATAAAGTATCTACCGTCAGTCCAAAGGCCAGCTTGGTCTCTGGTTATAACAGCAGTACCTGCAGATCCAGTAAAACCTGTTATAAACATTCTAGCCTTAAAATGTTCAC
>JASKZW010000149.1 GCA_030147425.1 Tissierellales bacterium | reverse complement strand
TAGTATTTGATAAGCTTATATCATTATACCCTATTATACTTTTATAATTTATTAATAGCAATAAAATCAGAAGTTTTTCTATCTTTGTTCCCTATAAATCTTGTCATAATTTTTTTATAAGGATAAACTTTACAAAAGAAAGCATAAAAAGTAAAGTTTAATATTTTTTATTAAGATAATCTTATAAATAGGAGTGGTGATAATGGATTGTTTAAAGTCTTTTAACAATACAATAGAATACATAGAGGATAACTTGGAAGGAGAGATTTCTATAGACAAATGTGCTGAAATAGCTGCTTGTTCTAGTTCTCATTTTCAAAGAGTTTTTTCATACCTTACTGGTTTTGGTGTAGCTGAATATATTAGGAAAAGAAGAATGACTAAAGCAGGTTTTTTATTAAAAAATACAGATGAAAAAATTATAGATATAGGACTAAGATATGGCTATAGTTCCCCTAGTTCTTTTACTAGAGCTTTCAAAAGTGTTCACAATGTTACTCCAAGTCAGGCTAGGCAAAAAGAAACTATACTAAAATCCTATCCTAAGATAAGTTTTTCAATAGATGTAAGAGGCTATCAAGCCTTAGACTATTATAAAAAAGGAGAATGAATATGACTTATGAAATAAGAATAAAGGAAACTGAAAAAATGAGAGTTGTTTACACAAATTATCAAGGAAAACTAGAAAATCCTAAGGAGCTATTTCCTAAGCTTGCTAGTAAGAATTTCCCTAAGCTTTTTAAATCAGTTAAAGGAAAGGCTATTGGAGCTCCATTTTTTAATTATTTAGACTTTGAGAAAGATAGCAAACTGGCTAAATTAGATATTTGCCTTCCTAGTTTTGAAAAACCTAGTTCTAGTGAGGTTTTAGTTAAGGATCTAGCTAGTATAAAGGTATTATCTACTATACATACTGGCCCATATGAGGAGTTAATAAAGGCATATAAGGCAATAGAAGACTATGCCCTAGAAAATAAAATTAAAATCCAACTACCCTTTAGGGAAATATTTATTAAAGGACCTGGTAGGTTTTTAAAAGGAAATCCTGAAAAATATATTACAGAAATACAATTTACTATAGGAGAGGATTAAGATGGATATCATTCAAGTTAAAAATCTAAGTAAATCCTATAAGTATGGAATTAAAGTTCTAGATAAGTTTAATTTAGATGTTAAGGAGGGAGAAATTTTCTCCCTCCTTGGGGAAAATGGAGCTGGTAAGTCTACTTTAATAAAAATTTTAACTAGTTTCCTTGCTAAGGATTCTGGTAAAGTGAAAATTTTAGATTATGACCTAGATAGACAGGCTATGGAAATTAGGAAAAATATAGCCTGTGTTTCCCAGCAGGTTTCTATAGACACTCATTTTACTTTAGAAGAAAATATGCTCTTTCAGGCTAGGCTATATCATATTCCCAGAAAAAAAGCTGAAGAAAGGATGGATAAACTTATAAATTCTTTTTCCCTTAACTCATACAAGGACTATCCTGTAGACTCCTTTTCTGGTGGGATTAAAAGAAGGCTTGATATAGCTATGAATATGATGTCAAATCCTAAAATACTATTTTTAGATGAACCTAGTGTTGGAATGGATGTTAGATCTAGAAATTCTATGTGGGAAACGATTGAGACTGTAAATAAAGAATATGGGACTACAATTTTCTTAACTAGTCACTATCTGGAAGAGGCAGACAAGTTAAGCGATAGGATTCTAATTATGAAAGATGGAAAGGATATAATATGTGATAGTCCAAAGAATTTAAAAAGTTTTTTTAAATCTAAACTTATAGAAATAGTTTTTTCTGACTTAACAGATGCTAAGGAGGCTTTTGTTAAAATCAAAAAAATATTTGCAGAATCAAATTTAAAAGAAAATACTATTAAAGTTAATGGAGATTTTTATTTAGCTAATAAGTTTCTCCTAGAAGAAAATATAAATTTTCTAGAGATTAAACAACTTTCACCTTCTCTTGAAGATATTTTTTTAGACTTTACAGAAAACAAGGAGGAAATTTAAATGGACACTATCAATATTCTATATAGAAATATAAAACTTAGATTTAATAACTCTCTTAGTATCTTTATGACAATTCTTCAACCTATGATCTGGCTAATCCTTTATAGTAAAGTGGCAAGTGAAACAATGAAAGCTAGTGGTATTGAAAACTATACAGCTTTTGTTCTCCCTGGACTTATTATTTTACTAAGCTTTGGAGTTTGTGCCAGTACTGGAATGATGAACTTTATTATGAAAAGTAATGGGAGTTTTTACAGGATTTTAATAGCACCAATAAAACGGTCCTCTATTGTATTAGGACAGATTTTAGAAGGAGTTTTTTGTTCTTTTTTAGAAGTATTAATTATGATTAGCTTTGCCCTCTTACTTGGTGTTAATATTTCCATAAAAACTGGTCCCCTAGTTATTGCTGTAATTCTCTTATTCTTAACAGCTTTTTTTATGGCTAGTATTTCTTATAGCATAAGCCTTAGCTTAGCCAATGAAATAATCTACGAAACCATTATGAATGCTATTGTTCTCCCTTTGTTTTTTCTTAGTTCTGCCCTTTTTCCAGTGGATAATCTTCAAGGGTTTTTAAATTTTTTAATTAATTTAAACCCCTTTACCCATATAATCAATCTTTTAAGGAGTATAATCTTAACTGGAAATGTAAATTTGAACAGTGCTATTAGGACTATAGCTATATTCCTTGTATTGAATACTATTAGCTTTTTCTTAGCTTGTAAAAAGCTTAGCAGTGAAATTAAAGCTTAAATAAAAGAAAACAGGTCTAAGACCTGTTTTCTAATAATTAGTAAAATCATAATCCTTTATATTATTAGCTTCAAGGATTTTCCCTATTTTATCTTTCATTTTTTTATCCAAACTATCATTGTTAAAGTTTAAAAGCTTATCCTTAACTTCAGGATGTTTCTTAGTCATTTCTACAAGGGAAGGTATATGAAGAGCTCCATCATCAGCCTCTATTTTTTCCTTTAGAACATACTTATATTGGTCCATTTTTTCAAAAATTAAAAGATTAGGCATTATAAATCCTTCTAGGTTTTCTACCTCTCCATCCTCTTTCAAAGCTATCCTATCTTTTCTTACATAAGAATAGACTTCCACAGTAGTATCTTCCTCAAAAACATCTATAATATCTACAGCAAGAGCTGTAAAACCATCTAAGCTATTTTCCCTTATCTTTCCATCAGCGTCTCCATAATAAACTTCAGCCACCCAATACTCTAAATCATTTTCTCCTGAGCTTTCACAGGCTAAACTATCGTCAAAGTCACCCTTACTTGCCTTAGTTAAATCTAGGTTTTGAATTTTATTAAAGTTTTCCTGACTTTCTCCCAACTC
>JASKZW010000139.1 GCA_030147425.1 Tissierellales bacterium | reverse complement strand
TTGTTATCCTAGGAGTGGCAGCTCCTAATATGGGAAATGAGAAGGATGAACAGTATATAAAAGACTTTTTAGAAAAGAACAATTACACTTATCCTGTGTTAATGGATTTAGATGGAAAGATGATGATGGACTTTATGGTCCAAGGTTTCCCTAATTCCTTTGTAATAAACAAGGATGGAACAGTAGAAGGTTATATACCAGGTGCAGTTCCTAAGGAGTTCTTAGAGGAAGTATTAGAAGAGGCACTAGCAAAGTAGGGATAAGATGAAAAGAGCCTATGATTTAGATTGTAATTTAGCAGAGGTTTTAAATATTTTTGGTGACAAGTGGACTATGTTGATTCTTCACAGGATCTTAAAGGGGAAAAATACCTTTAAGGAAATAGAGGATAATTTAGAGGCTATACCAACAAATATTTTGTCAAATAGGTTAAAGTTTCTAGAAGAAAAAGGCCTTGTTTACCAGGAACTTTATAATGAACATCCACCTAGGTATAAGTATTACCCTAGTGAAAAAGGGAAGGACTTTTTACCTGTGCTTAACAGTATGATAATCTGGGGAAGTAAAAACTTAGATACTTGTAAAAGGCATATTGTAGACAAGGAATGTTCTAGGCCGGTAAGGATAGCCTATTACTGTGAAGAATGTAAGGAACTTATCGGTGAAGATAGGCTGCTTGTAAAGGATAGGGATGCTTAAATGGAAAAGAAATTAAAGTTAATAGAAAATATAAGTTACTATCTAGGACTTGTCCTGGCAGCCTTTGGATTATATAAAATATATATGTCTAGAAAGGGTTTAGCTCCAGGTATGTGTCCTATAGATGATAATAGGGAATATTTAATTGGAGGAATAATTTTCCTTGTGATTTCTATAGGAGTAGGTTTTTACAAGGATAGAAAATTTAAGATGAAAGATGAAGAATAAGGCTAGTAGGAGGTTTGTACCTTCTACTAGCTTTTTTTCTAGTCTTTTTTAACAATATTCAAAGATTAATAGGGTATAGGCCTATTGTAGATGTTTTAAAACTATATAACAGACTAAGGGGGTTGGTTAGTGGGAACTTATAAGGAAGATATAAAAGGCTTTAACAAACATCTAAATTTATTTAGCTTGATCTTAGCCTTCATATGGCTAGTATCAGGAGTTATTGCAGGCAGGAAAATAGGTTTAAAGTATGGCCTTTTAGTCTGGTTAATAGGACTGGCCTTTATACTACTATTACGCTTCTTGCAAGGCTATTTTAGTAAAATGCTTATTAATTATGAAGAAAATCTAAAAAAAGCAAAAGGAGATGATTAAATGAAAGCTATTATTTTATGTAGTTGGGGTGCTACTTCCAGTAGTTTAGCTAAAAATGTAAATGATGCAGCAAAAAAAGAGGGAATAGAAATACAAGTAGATGCTGGAAGCACTATTGACTTTAAAAAGGATGCAGCTAATTATGATGTGGCACTTTTAGAACCTCAAGTAAGGCACTTATTAAAGGAAGTAGAAGAAATAGGAAAGAAAAACAATGTTAAGGTAGCCTTGGTAGATATGCAAGCCTTTGCTACTCTTGATGGAGAGAAAGTCTTAAAACAAATTATTGACTTATATGAAAGTTAACAGAAGGAGGCAGAGAAAATGAAAAAATCTTTTATGGATTGGATGGAAGAAAAGCTTATGCCTACTTTAGGCAAATTTGCTCAAAATATATATCTACAATCAATAAGAGATGCATTTACAGTTTTTGCCCTACCAGTAATCGTAACAGGAGCTTTATTTCTAATAATTGCAAACCCGCCAACAGCTATAGATTGGGCACCTATAAGGGCTTGGGCCAATGCTATAGAACCAATTCAAGCCCAAATATTAATACCATTTCAACTAACTTTCGGGCTAATGGCCTTAATGGTTGCCTTTGGTACAGCCTATAGCTTAGCGTCTAGATGGGACTTGGATGCGACAATCACAGGTATAATGTCCATGTTATCTTTTTTAATAGTGAGTTTTCCGGCAACAGATATTACTAAGGTAGAATTTGGAGAAGTTCTAGACTATCTAGGAGGCCAGGGACTCTTTGTGGCAATACTAATAGGGATTATTACCACTAAGATAGTAAACTTTATTGAAAAACGAAATCTGGTGGTTGAAATGCCTGCAGGAGTTCCACCTTATGTTATTCGTACCTTTAGGTCCTTGGTACCTTTCTTTGTAAATATAATACTAGCCTGGCTAGTAAGCTGGTTTGTATGGTCTAAGTTTAATGTGACCCTACCACAGCTAGTTTTGGACTTATTTAAGCCTATAGTTGCAGTTTCAGATAGTTATCCAGCAGCCTTGGCCCAAATAGTCTTGATGATGTTACTTTGGTCTTTAGGAATCCATGGTATGAATATAGTTTCATCAGTGGCCTACCCATTCTGGATGACCCAGTTGTCAGCCAATGCTAAGGCAGCAGTAGCAGGGGAAGCTATGACAGGAATAGTAACTGAGCCTTTTTTCCATATGTTTACCCATATTGGAGGATCAGGCTTAACTTGGCCTTTGGTTATAATGTTTTTACTATCAAGGTCAGAACAGCTTAAAAATATAGGTAAAACAGCAATAATTCCTACTATATTTAATATAAATGAACCAGTCATTTTTGGAGCACCCTTAGTATTAAATCCTATGTTATTTATACCATTCATTCTAGCACCAGCAGCAGCTACAACAATTAACTATATTGCTTTTGCTACTAATCTTGTTCCTAAAACAACAATACAACCACCATTTACAGTTCCTATATTCCTAGGTGGAATAATATCCACAGGCCATTGGAAGGGAGCTCTCTTACAATTAATTAATGTTATAGTCGCAGCCGTCATATATTATCCATTCTTTAGAAACTATGAAAAGAAACTGATAGAGCAAGAATTAAGTGCAAAGGAAGAATAGGAGGGATACTATGGAAAAGGAAGTAGACTTAGAGCAGATTGTCTTTAAGTTGGTCTTGCATGCAGGGAATGCTAGGGGAATAGCCTATGAAGCCTTAGATGCAGCAGAAGAAGGAGACTTTGAAAAGGCAGATGAACTCTTAGATCAGTCAGAGGAAGAGTTTATTAAGGGCCATGAATACCAAACCATGTTGGTTCAGGGGAAGGTAGATCAGGCACCAAACTTTCTGGTTATTCACTCCCAAGACCATTTAATGACAGCTATGGCAGAGAAAAA
>JASKZW010000121.1 GCA_030147425.1 Tissierellales bacterium | reverse complement strand
AAAATATGTAAAAGTTTTCCATTTGAAAATACTATATAATTATGTTAGTATTTTTTATTGTCTAAAGATATGTACTTAGTTTTATGTTAAACTATTAGTAGGAATATATTTTACTATGAAAGAGGAGATTTAATAAATATGAATTTAAAATTTTCAAGAAAAAAATGTAGAAAAAGCTTAGTTTTCCTAAGCCTTTTGCTTATATTAATCTTAAATGAATTTAGTTATGCAGCTGCTTCAAATAAGAAATCAATTGTTTTTATTATAGATGAGATTAGCCTGGAAGATCTTCTAAATAGCCAAACACCTAATATAGATAGCTTGGCTGATAGAGGTAATATAGGATTAATTAATGTTAGGGCTAAATCTCGTGTCTCTAATAAGGGAAGCAATTATTTAAGTTTAGGTTCTGGAGTTAGAACTTTAGCCTCTACCCAGGGTAAGCTCGCCTTTAATAGGGACTTTAAGCAGGACCACAATTTTTTAGATGAAAATGAAAAAGATTTAGCTATCAATAGTAAGGAACTATATGAACTTTATTCTAATAGGCCTGCTCCTGATGGAGATATTTTAAATATAGCTATAGAAGATATAGACAGGACAGCCTATAGCGTAACTCCTAATAATGAGATAGGTCTATTGGGTAAAATAGCAAAAAAAGAAGGACTTAAAATTGCGGCTCTAGGTAATAGTGATGCTAATGGTTTCTCTAGAGAGTTTACTATGCTTGCTATGGATGAAAAAGGCAGTATACCCCTAGGTAATGTAGATAGTGATTTACTTAAATATGACCCTAATATACTGGGTCATTTAAGCCTAGACCAAGAGAAAACCCTAAGTGAGTTTGATAGGGTTCTTCCTGAATCTGATATTATATTTATAAACTATGGAGATACGGTAAGGGTCCAAAGATCCGAAAGATTAGCTAATGACAAGGTAAGGGAAGAACAAAAAATAAAGACTATTGAGGAAGCTGATAGTTTTTTAGGTGAAATTTTAGATAAGGTGGATTTAAATAATACTATGGTAAGTATATTAATTCCTAATCCTTCTAAGTCTATGGTCAGGGATGGGAATTTTGGACTAACACCTATACTAATATCCAAGCCTGGAGATAAGGGTAATTTATTGACTTCTAATACAACTAGAAGAAAGGGAGTAATTACAAACTTTGATTTTGCTCCTACTATATTAAGTTTTTTTGGAGTTGAAAATTTAAGTGACTTTATAGGTGAAGATGTTAGCTTTATAGAAAATGAGAATCCAGTTGAAAGTTTACAAAAAATTGAAAGTCAGAGCCTCTATCTAAGAAAGTTTAGAAAGGTATTTCATTGGATTTTTATAGGACTAATAATACTTGTAACTATAGCTATATTTTTACCTATTTTTATAAAAAAGCTAAAAATTAGTAGCTTCTT
The DNA here is from genome assembly GCA_030147425.1 of Tissierellales bacterium. Next base: position 2,294 of record JASKZW010000121.1, on the reverse strand, counting down.
TATAAGACATGAATCTTTCTTTAATAAACTTGCATTAACCTTATTGACTATACCCATTACTATGATAACTTTACCTTTAATAGGCTATAAAAATATTGTAATAGATGTTATCTATGTATTTTTAGGGGCTTTTACTCTAGCATATATTGTTAGTAAAATAAGTAGGTCTAAGTTTAAGTCAGTAGCATTTTTATCCCTAACTACAAGTTTTCTTATACTTTTAGATAGTTTTGTTTTAAAAGAGCTTATGATAATTTCGCCTTTAGGTTCAGATGCTATTGCAGGTGGTAGGTTTTACGGAATAGGTAATGACTATATGGGAATATTAATTGGAGCTAGTATTTTAGGACTTTTTTCTATTTTTTCTGAACACAAGCTCAGCAAATCTAAAAGCTTAATAATTATGGTTTTAGCTATGTTTATAGTAATACTAGGCTTAAGTCCTATTTTTGGAGCTAATATGGGCGGAACTCTAGCAGCTACAGGAACTTTACTAATTGCAGGATTAATCATTTTAAATAAGAAAATATCCTTTAAAAAATTAGTTTTACTTGGCCTAGCAATAGTTATCTTTATCCTAGCTGTTGCTATAGTAGACTATTTATTTAATCCTAACCCGACCCATGCCGGTAAGGCTATATTAGCTATAAAAACTGGAAACTTTAGTAAACTAATTGAAATTATATCTATTAAACTAAGGCAAGTATTTTGGAATTTATTTAATGCATCTTGGAATATGGTGCTCTTTATGCATATTATTCTTTTAGGATTAATCTATAAGTTTAAAAAACAAGAGGCTAATCTAGTAAAAGAGGAAAATATTTATATGTTTAATGCTTTTAAAACTATTGTTTTTGCTAGCATATTGATTTTTCTTTTTAATGACACAGGAACTATAGCAGCAGCAATTTCCTTATCCTATGCATTAATACCACTTGGCCTCTATATAAGAAAGGTATCTGCTTAAAGCAGATACCTTTTATTTTACAATTTCAAAGCCTAAATCCTTTATAAAATCCATGTCTCTTTTAGTATCCATTCCTGGAGTATTTAAAAGTCTTCCTGATATCATAGCATTAGAACTTGTTAAAAATATTTCCTTTCCAAGGTCGTCTGTATAGCGTCTTCCTGCTGCAAATCTAATATAAGCATCTGGATTTATTATTTTAAAAATAGAAAAGCTTCTTAGTATTTCTTTATAATCTAATCTTTCAACATTTTCTAAATCTGTACCTTCAATCGGCAGTAGTACATTTACCGGAATAGATTTTATAGACAAATCCCTCAAAGCTAAGGCTAGGTCAATCCTATCTTCCATACTTTCTCCTGTTCCTATGATTCCACCACTACATATTTCTAGTCCAGCCTTTTGTGCTTTCTTTATTGTCTCTACTCGATCCCAGTAACTATGGCTAGTACATATTTGTGAAAAGTAATTTTCTGAAGCCTCTAGATTACAATGGTATCTACTTACTCCTGACTCCTTTAGGGTTTTTAACTCCTCATATGTTAAAAGCCCATGGGAAGCACACAATAATATATCTGTTTTTTTTGATATGTATTTGTAAGTTTCAGATATTTTATTAAGCTCCTTTTTATTTAATTTTCTTCCTGAACTGACTATAGCCATCCTATATATACCATCTTTTCTATTTATTCTTGCCTCTTCTAAAAGATCCTCTTTATCTCTTAAGGGATAAATATTTAAATCCTTATTTTTGCTAGTTGCTGCCTGGGCACAAAATTTACAATCTTCTGTGCAGGCTCCATTTTTTCCATTAATAATTCCACAAATATTAAATATATCCTTATTATAATAGTCTTTTAATTCCTTAGATAAAAAAACTAACTTATCCAAGTCTACTCCTACTAATTCCCTTGCCTCCTCCCTATTAATCCTGTATCCTCTTTTTATTTCTTCTAATAAAGACTTCATAACAACCTCCTAGTTAACTTTAATTCATCTTTATGTTTACTATATCATTTTTAAAAAAGGATACCAAGGTATCCTTAAAATTACTTTATTTATTTTCCTTTAATCTTTCATCTCTTTCTCTTTTTGAGAAAACACAACCACAGTAATCCTGCCTGTAAAGATCAAAATCCTTAGATATTTCTATTGATTTTTTAAACCCATTTTCTTTCTTAAAATCAGAGTATAAGAACTTAACCCCATATTCTTCAGCTGTTTTCTCCCCTATTTTATTTATTACTTGGGCATTTTTCATAGGACTAATTGTAAGGGTTGTTGCAAAATAATCAAAATTATTTTCCCTTGCATATTTTGCCGTTTC
>JASKZW010000094.1 GCA_030147425.1 Tissierellales bacterium | reverse complement strand
TTTGCATCTGCCTTATCTAAATCTTTCATCTTATTTCTTATATCTTGGATGATTAAGTCTGTAGCTCTGTGAGAAGCATAAGGTCCACGTCTTTCCATTCCTGTATTTTCTTGTACAACCACATGAACCCTAACTATAATATCGTCTTCATCTGGTGAACCTGGCATATCAAAAGCTATTTGCTCATCTAATTGTCCCTCACTAGATCCAAATTCATGAATCTGAACTCCATTTTCATCTACTCCTGTTAGCATAAACACAACACCATCTAAGATGTTAGTAACACCGTGTCCTACTTTTCCTTCTACTTTTGTAGCTATTGGTATAACATCCATAATACTGTCAGTATAAACATTTCTTTCATCTGGTTTAATAATATCCATTTCTAATTTTTTAATAAGGTGTTCTGATTCTTTAGCTTTTTCAGTTAAATCTTCTTTTATTATTAATTTATTTCCCTCAATTTTTGTTTCGCTTCCAAACTCAACCTCATCTATTTGGAAGGTTCTTTTTTCTAATACACTCATAACCTTTTCTTCTACTTTAGTTTCTTCCTCTACTGGACTGGAAACAACTTGCTGCTGGCCTGTATTAACACCTACTGGGAATTCTATCTTGAACTTTTTAAGGCCTTCTCCTTCAATTTTAAAAGTTCCACCTGTATTAACAACTTCTGCCATAGGCTCTCCCCCTTCTTCTTTTTTCTCTTCTTCCACTTCTTCAACTGGAGCCTGAACCTTGTCTATATGCTCTTCAGTTATAGAAGTAAGTCCCTCTACATCATCTAACACTTTAGCTCCAATAACTTCTTCAATTGTAAGTACATTTTCTGCTATTTCTATTATTCCTGTTTCTACTAGTTCTGGAAATAAAGTAGGATCTTCTAAGTTCTCAGCTTCTATAGTTGAGCCCTTTTCCATCCTACAGCAAACTACAGCTGGCTTATCACTATACTTTTTGGCTTGTTCCTTTGTTAAAGACATAATCATTCCTCCTTTAATCTTTTAAATATCTTATAACTTCCATGTCCATAGATCTTAAGGCCTGATCTGTAGCATGGTGTACTTTTATATTTATTTTAGGCGCAGCTTGCATAACTGTATTTGAACAGTCACTACAATGGCCTATTAAGATATCCTTTGCACCTAATTTATTTAATTCAAGAACCTTTTCTGCCTGGCCAGGACAATTTCCTGGATCCTTGCACTTATAAGTTCCATTAGGAGCTTCCTCTGCATTTTTACAAACTAGATGTCCTACTAAGTCTCCTCCTAGTGATTGGGCAATTTCTTTAATTCTTTCCTTGTCTGGCCCACATGCACATTGAATGATTCCTAGTTTTCCTTCTACCTTGTCAAAAGGATCTGTAGCAATAACTCCTCCTGTAGTTTTTTGGACTACCTCTCCATCTTTAAGTCTATGGCCAGTATAAGGTCCACCTATAAGGACTTCCCCTATATCTTCCTTTACTCCACCATATTCTTCTATTATTTTTTCTATATACTTGCCTTGAGGATATTTTCTTACCTGGTAGTCAGCCTTGGATAAACTCCTAAAATTTCCAGCTATAGTTAGATACTTATCTATGCTAGGCTTCCTATTTTCTACTGCATCATAGATACTTATTAAAGTCTCCACATTTAAAACTACTGAATTAGCCTTAGCTGGTAAATCTCCTGGTTCTAATAAAATATTTAAAATACTTTTTATTAGAGCCCTTTCCTCTCCTACTGGATAAATATTTTTTAAAGGAAATACTCTTATATTACTTTCATCCTTTATTAAAGAAGTTATAGATTTTATAGCTTCCTTATTCTTTAGCTTTATTCCAATAAAGGCTTTTTCTGCACCAGTTATATCCATAACTAATTTTATTGCCTTAATAAGTTTTTCTGTCTCTTCTTTAATTTGCTCCATATTATGCTCAAGTATAGGCTCACACTCAGCAGCATTACAAATTAAATAGCCACCATCTGATAAGTCGGTTTTTAACTTTACATAGCTTGGAAAACCTGCTCCTCCCATACCAATTATCCCTGCATCCCTTACCATATTTATTGGATCTTTTTCTTCTAATTTTATGTAATCTTCTTCCTTAGAATCTTCCTCTACTATAATAAAGTTATCTCCAACTTCACTTACCAGACCTGACACAGAACTATGAACTGGTACTCCTAGCTTATCTGGATCTACATCTGCTATCTTTTCCCCTCTTTTAACCCTATCTCCCTGGCCTACAAGAGCCTCTGCTGCTTGACCTATTCCTTGATTTAGTATGAACTTAAATCTTTCTCCCATAAAGACACCTCCTTGTTATTTATTTTTCTATCTACCTATATCTATTGCAAGTTGCGTGCCAACTATTTAAAAAAGCCCTATAAACCTGATAACATCTGCCTTATGTCAATATTTTAACTTTTAAAACTTTCTTGCAAATAAAAAAAGATAGTCAAATAACTGACTTTTATCGTCAAGTTTTTGACTATCTTTTCTATGAAAAATTATATATTTATCTTATACTTATCTATTTTATAATGAAGGGTGCTCCTAGCTACTTTTAATTCCTTAGATGTTTGGGCTATGTTTCCATGATTAGCTATTAGTTTCTTGCTTATTATATATTTCTCAAATTCTTCTACTTTTTCAGTTAAGGATAAGTCCTCATCTTCAAAAATATTTGTTTTTTTAAATTCTGGATTACTTCCATAAAAATATATGTCTTTTGGAATAACATCTGGAGTCAGTATATCGGTTTTGTTCAACAAAACCATTTGCCTCATAATATTTTTCATTTCCCTTATATTTCCTGGCCAGTCATATCTTTTTAAAATATCTAAGGTCTTCTTATCAATAGCATGTATTTTCCTATTATATCTTTCGGCCATTTCTTTTAGGAAGTATTTTAACATATCTTCTAAATCTTCCTGCCTTTCCCTTAAAGGAGGAATTATTATTTTAATACCCTTAAGCCTATAATATAAGTCTATCCTAAACTTTTTTTCTCTTACCTTTGTTTCTAAGTCTATATTAGTAGCACTTATTATTCTTACATTTACAGGAACTTCTTTTTCTGAACCTAGGGGACTAACCTTACCTTCTTGAATAACTCTAAGAAGCTTGCTCTGCTGCTGTAAGGGTAATTCACTTATCTCATCTAAAAACAAGGTCCCTGAGTCTGCCTGTTCAAAATAACCTTGATGTCCTGACTTATGGGCTCCTGTAAAAGCACCTTCCTCATAGCCAAAAAATTCACTTTCAAATAAACTATCTGGAATAGCACTGCAATTAACTGCCACAAATCTACCTTTAACCTTACTTTTCTTATGGATAAATCTAGCAAAAACTTCCTTACCTGTACCACTTTCACCATAGAGAAGAATAGGCACATCAGTGTCTGCGGTCATAAGAGCTAGTTCAATTTGCTCCCTAACCTTCTCACTTCTTCCAACAAAGAAGTCAGAGTTTTCACTTCTATACTCCTTTAATTCTTTCTCTAAAACCCTTATCTTATTTTCTGCTTCATAGAGTTGATCAGATAATTTTTGTACTTGCCCTATACTATAATCTATACTTACTACACCTTGAAAATCTCCATTATTATAGATAGGGACTGCATTTATGATTATTTCACAACCTGTACTTGGCTTATGGAATCTGCTATCTATCGCCTTCTTGTCTTCTAAAACCCTAAGATTTATAGAGTTTTCAAAGAAATCCTTTAAAGGCCTGCCTATAATTTCTTCCCGATCTATATTATAAACTTTCTCTATGGCTGGATTCCAAACTGTTACTATACCCTCCCTATCCATAACACATATTCCTATTTGTAAGGAATCTATTAAACACTTATATTCTAATAATCTCTGACTAACCATATCTAAACTTCCTATAAAACAACTATCTTCACCGAGCGTATCTAAAATATATTCCTTTAAACTTACTAGATTATTATTTAAATAATATAGGTCTTTGGATAAACTAATTTTAGCCAACTCTACCACCCTTCCGCTTATCTTATAAGGCTTATAGTCCTTACTATAATTTTACATGATAAAGCTAGTTAAAAATCAGTCTATAAGATATTTTTATTAAGGATTTTTTACTATAACTTTTACCTATAATAAGTTAATAGTTACCTAATCTTTTTCTTAAGGATTTAATTAATCTTTTATAGCTTATATAAGTCAATGTAATCCCTATTAAAACTAAAAATATATATATAAGAATAGGCTTTTTCATCCCATATAATATCCACACAGCTACAAATAAAATAAAAATATAGGCCATAGTTATCCCCATATTTTTTAATACATTAGTATTCTGTTTCATAGCTTCTTCATGACTTGTCCAATCAAGTTTTGGATTGTTTAAGTCTAGGTCTAGTCCCATATTTATCAGTGGCAAGGATAAAAGAATACTTAATATAAAAGCTAGTAAAAATTCAATAAGGGAAATCTTTATTAAAAAGACA
>JASKZW010000088.1 GCA_030147425.1 Tissierellales bacterium | reverse complement strand
TCTTCTAATTGTAAATAGTATTCTAAGCTATTTAAAAGATAATCTAGCTTAACAGGACCTACTATCTCAGTTCCTATAACCCTAACCCCATACCTTAAGGCTTCCGTCCTAACAAATTCTAAGGCCCTATAAATTGGAGTACTCTTACAATCAAACATATTCATAGATACAACTACTCCTTCATGGCCTGGGAACTTTATCCCTACAGATCTAATAGTTGTAAAACCACCACTAGGTCCTCTAAGGGCCTTGGCTATTTTCTTAGCTATATCTAAGTCCTCTGTTCCTAAGAATATATTAAAGGCTGTCAGGCCTTCCTCTGCTGCTGATACAATAGTAGCCCCTGCTTTTTTATCCAGTTTCTTATCCTCTGATAAATCTGGAATTCTTAACTCATAGTTATCACCTGACTTATCTTCCAGTAACTTCTTTAAACCTTCATATTGTCCCTTTCTGATAAAGGACACTTCCTCTTTCTCCTTAATTCTACTGTTTAAACCTGAAAAATATATAGGAACCTTGTAGTTTTCAAATAAATCCTGCCCTAATTTATCTGCTAAGTCCACTACTTCCTCTATTTCTATATTTCTAAAAGGAAATAAAGGAATTGTATCCTGGCTTCCTATTCTAGGGTGACTTCCTTCTTGCTTGGACATATCTATTAATTCATAAGCCTTACCTGCCATCTCTATTAAACCATCCATCAAAGGCTCTGGCTCACCTAAAACTGTTACAACAGTACGGTTGAAATCATATTCTGACTCTACATCTACTAGGACAACTCCATCTTTATTTTTTAAGGGAGCTATTATTTCTTCAATAATCTTCTCATCCCTACCCTCGCTAAAGTTTGGAACTGACAAAATATATTTTTTAGACATATTTATCCTCTCCTTATCTATAGTATAGTAGTATTATATCAAAAAGATTATTATTTACATACTTCCTAGCATCTCTTTTATCTGAGCCACGTCCTTATCTCCCCTACCAGATAGGTTTATAATTACTATTTGATCCCTATCTAAGTCCTTAGCCAAGGCCATTCCATAAGCTAGGGCATGGGAACTTTCTAAGGCTGGAATGATTCCCTCATACCTACTTAAGGCAAAGAAAGCATCTAACACCTTATCGTCATTTATTGTCACATAATCTGCCCTCTTTATATCATTATAATAACTATGCTCTGGCCCTACACCTGGATAATCTAAACCTGCAGCTATAGAATAAGTTTCATGGTCTAAAACATAGGTTTTAAATCCATGGATAAAATCAACCTTTCCTGTCTGAATGCTGGCTGAATGTTTCTTGCTTTCTAATCCCTTTCCACCTGGTTCTACCCCTATCATTTTTACTTCCTTGTCATCAAAAAATGGTGCAAATAATCCAATGGCATTACTTCCACCCCCTACACAAGCCACTAGGTAGTCTGGAAGTCTTCCTTCCTTTTCTAGAATCTGTTTTCTAGCCTCCCTACCTATTACTGACTGGAAAGTCTTAACTATTGTAGGGTAAGGGTGAGGTCCAACTGCTGAACCTAAAAGATAGAAGGTATCATCACTGGTATTTTTAAAGTCTTCTAAGGCTGCGTCAACAGCTTCTTTTAAGCATCTTTCACCATCTTGGACCCTTACAACCTTAGCTCCTAAGGATTCTATCCTAAAAACATTTAATTCCTGCCTATTACAATCTTCTTCTCCCATATATATAATACATTCTAAGCCTAAGAGAGCACATACAGTAGCTGTAGCAACTCCATGCTGGCCTGCACCTGTCTCTGCTATTATCCTCTTTTTACCCATTCTTTTAGCTAAAAGAACCTGTCCTATAGCATTGTTAATTTTATGGGCCCCTGTATGGTTTAAATCCTCTCTTTTTAAATATATTTTTGCCCCACCTAATTCTTTTGTTAGCCTTTCTGCATAATATAAAGGAGTCTCCCTTCCTATATATTCTCTATAGTAATATTCTAATTGATTTAAGAAATCTTCCTCTTCAATAGACTTATAAAACTCTCTTTCAATTTCATCTAAGGCCCTTTGCATTTTCTCATCTACAAATGAACCTCCATACTCGCCGAAATAACCTTTTTCTGCCATCCTAATTCCTCCTTTTTATAAATAAAAAAACCTTCGTCCCCTAATAGGACGAAGGTAAAATTCGCGATACCACCTAATTTGCGCACAAGGCGCCACTCTTAAAGGATACTAACATATCCCGTCCTTAGATAACGGTAGGCTTCCGGTAAAGACTACTACTATTTCATCTCACTTTTATAAAGTCCATTCACCACTTTACTTTTGTTAAATCTCACCTACTTTAACTCTCTGTAAAAAGTATTCCTGTGGCTACTACTCTTTATAATAAAATTTATTTATTCAATTAAAATCATTATACTAAGTTTTCTGAATAATGTAAATAGTTTATATCATATTATACATTAATTTTATTTCATCCTCTACTCTTTTCTTCAAACTTTCTGGATAAAGTACCTGGGCATCCGAACCCCAGCTTAAAATCCATCTTACTAAACCTTCTGTTATGGCTACCCTAGTTTCTAAGCTAAAGTGATCTTCGTCATACTCTCTTATATCTGCTTCAATTCCAAACCTATCTATAATTGAATTTAAAAGCTTTTTATGGAATTTCATTTTTAAATAGCGAACTGGCCCTGGAAACATATTAAAACATTGGCCAACATGTTCGGCTAGATTAAAATATTCTCTATCAAAGTAATCTTCTGTTATTCTTATTTCTTTCATCCTATCTACCCTATAGTTAACTATCTTCTCCCTTTTAAAATCATAAGCTACAAAATAATAAAATCCATTATTCCAAACTAAACCATAGGCTTCAGCCCTATATGTTTCCTTATTATTTCTGTATTCAAACTCCTTAGCAATATTAAATTTTCCATAATTAAACTCTACTATCCTACTATCCCCTATAGCCCTATGTAACTTATCAATATTATATCTTAGGTCCTTGTTATTATATACATTTCTTTCATCTATATATATTTGATTTTCTAAATTTTTTGCCATATTTTTACTAGTTAGTTGCTTTAA
>JASKZW010000102.1 GCA_030147425.1 Tissierellales bacterium | reverse complement strand
AGTATTATGTTAGATGTAAGGTTTAGCACTCAATAGAGCTGATTGCTAACAAAAACAGTTTAGGAGGTAATAGTATGAGATTAAAACCATTAGGAGACAGGGTTGTAGTAAAGCTTGTAGAAGCTAAGGAAGAAACTGAGTCAGGAATCATATTAGGAGATGCTAAAAAGCAACCAAAAATAGCTGAAGTATTAGCTGTCGGTTCAAAAATTGAAGAAGACGAGAAGAAAAAAGAAGAAATTAAAGTAGGAGATAAAGTAGTTTATTCAGAGTACTCTGGAAAAAATGTAGAAATGGACGATGAAGAGTATATAATCTTAAACTACAATGACATATTAGCGACTATAAAGTAATAAAGGAGTGTGTATAGAATGGCTAAGGAAATTAGATTTGGTGAAGATGCACGTCGTGCAATGGAAGAAGGTATTAATAAATTAGCAAACGCAGTAAAAGTTACTTTAGGACCTAAGGGAAGAAACGTAGTAATAGATAAGTCTTATGGTAGTCCTGATATTACAAATGATGGGGTTACTATTGCTAGAGAAATAGAATTAGAAGATAGTTATGAAAATATGGGAGCTCAATTAGTTAAGGAAGTAGCAACAAAAACAAACGATGTTGCTGGAGATGGTACAACAACAGCTACATTATTAGCCCAAGCAATTGTAAGGGAAGGTATGAAAAACGTAGCAGCAGGAGCTAACCCAATAATATTACAAAAAGGAATAAAAAGAGCTGTAGAATCTGCAGTTGAAGAACTTAAAAAAGATTCTGTACAAGTAGATTCTAAAGACTCTATAGCTCAAGTAGCATCAGTATCTGCAGGAAGTAAAGAGATAGGAAAATTAATATCTGAAGCTATGGAGAAGGTAGGTAAAGAAGGAGTAATAACTGTTGAAGAATCTAGATCAACAGGAACTACACTAGAAGTTGTAGAAGGTTTACAGTTTGATAATGGATATCTATCAGCTTATATGGTAAGTGATAGGGAGAAAATGATTGCAGAACTTGAAGATCCATATATCTTAATAACTGATCAAAAGGTAAAAAATATCCAAGAAATCTTACCTATCTTAGAGAAAATTGTAGAGGAAAATAGACCACTATTAATTATAGCAGATGATGTAGAAACAGAAGCTATAGCAACATTAGTAGTTAACCAATTAAGAGGAACTTTCAACTGTGTAGCAGTAAAAGCTCCTGGATTTGGAGATAGAAGAAAAGAAATGTTAGAAGACATAGCTACTCTAACAGGAGGAAAAGTTGTATCTGAAGAGTTAGGACATAAATTAGAAGAAACAAGTGTAGATATGTTAGGTAAGGCTACTAAAGTAAAAGTAGATAAAGATGAGACTGTTATAGTTGATGGACTAGGTAAGGATGAAGATATAAAAGAAAGAGTTTCACAAATAAAGGCTCAAATGGATAATACTGATTCTGAATTTGACCTAGAGAAGTTAGAAGAAAGACTGGCTAAGTTAACAGGAGGAGTTGCTGTAATTCATGTAGGAGCAGCAAGTGAAACAGAACTTAAGGAGAGAAAGTCTAGAATAGAAGACGCTCTAGCAGCAACAAGAGCAGCAGTAGAAGAAGGTATTGTTCCTGGTGGAGGTACTGTTTTAGTAGATACAATATCTAAAGTTTCTAAGTTATTAGATGAAACTGAAGGTGATGAGAAAACAGGAGTACAAATTATAGTTAGAGCTCTTGAAGAACCAGTAAGACAAATAGCTGATAATGCTGGAGTTGAAGGGTCTATAGTTGTTGAAAAAGTGAAAGATGCAGATAAGGGTATTGGATTTGATGCTATGAATGATGAGTATGTAGATATGATAAAATCAGGTATAGTAGATCCAACTAAGGTTACTAGAAATGCCCTACAAAATGCAGCGTCTGTAGCAGCTATGATCTTAACTACAGAAGCAGTTGTAGCAGATATTAAAGAAGATGAAGATCTAGCAGGTGCTATGGCAGGTATGCCAGGCATGGGCGGAATGATGTAATCCTTCTTATAAATATTTTGGCTTCCTTCGGGAAGCCTTTTTTAATCTTAAGAAAAAATTAAGAAAAAAGTAAAGTTTATTTATGAAAAATAGTCTATAATATAGTCTAGGAAATAAGGAGGACATATGGATAAGAAGAAAATATATATATTATTAACATACAGTGGTTCTTTACTATCTAAAGCAATAAAGATGTATACAAAAGAACCATATTCTCACGTATCTTTATCCCTTGATGAAGATTTAAATCAATTATATAGTTTTGGAAGGAAGAGACCGAGAAACCCCTTATATGCAGGGTTTGTAAGGGAAGATGTGATAGAGGGAACTTATGCTTATTTTCCAAAGACTAGATGTGCTTTTTATTCTTTAGATGTAGATGAGGAAACTTATAAAATGATCAAAGAAGAAATTAAGGCCTTCGAAAGTAGAAAGGATATATATGGTTATAACTTTTTAGGTTTGATTGGCTTTATGTTAAATAAGCCTATAGACAGAAATAATAAGTATTTTTGTTCTCAATTTGTTTCAGAACTTTTAAGTAATAGTGGTATTAATATAATTGATAAGCCAGCAGCCCTAACCCAGCCTAGAGACTTTAGAACATGTAATGATTTAGAGCTTGTGTATGAGGGTGAGCTAAATAAATATAAAAGCCTTGAATTCTTTTAGAAAATCAAGGCCTTTTTTATATAGTATTTTTCTTATCTAGTTTTTTAATTATGTTTACCTTTAATATATTTTCATAAAAATAAATGTCATCATAAGTTATATCTATAAGTCTGTCTATAACGTCTATATCTTCAAGAGTCATATCCTTAGCTAGTCCACTATAAAACTCATCTTTAGTATTTGAAAAAGCTGTTAGAACTTCATTCATCTTATCAGCTATAAGTGAGGCTATGGAATTTAGATTATATATATTTTCATCTATATGGATAAAATAAGGTTTTGAGAACTTATTATCTTCCATCTGATCGAAAATAAAGTGGAAAAACTCCATTATATAGTCTTCATCTTCCGATGATAGATTCATAAGAAATACATCAGAACTTAAAGGAATCGGTCTTGTAAATTGTAAAATTCCCATTAAATTATCTATTAGATCCTCCCTTGAGCAAGAAAGAATTAGGTCAATTTCTTCCCTTAATTCATCTATATCTAATTTGGGGGAATTAACCTTGTCATAGATTATTCTAAAGTCACCATTTTTATCTATAATTAAAAATCCAATAACATTATCTCCTTCATAGATAGGAAATTTATGTTCTTCCTCTTGTCTACTATAATCTTCGTAGGATATAAAAATGTCCATATATTCCAAACCATATTGTAAACTATCTATAATCTCATACATATCCACACAGTTTTCTCTATTTGCTTGAAACCTTATATCCTTACTTTCCAATCTATCTAGTGCATTGGATAGTTTTATATAATTTATTTTCTCAGAAAAATGTCCAAAAAACAAAAATTTAAGATTCATCTTCCACCTCCTATAAGTAAGCTATCCTATATAATACCATAGATTGGGAAAAATAAATAGAATTTACTTAAAAATATTAAAAAAAATTATTAAATAGTTTATAATAGGGTAAAGTAATTAGGTAAGATTCTTTTAATAGGGGAGGTATATATATGAAAAGCATGTTAGAAAGAGCTTTAGACCTAGCCTTAGAGATTCTAGGCTTTGATATTCCCAAGGAAGAAAAGGAAGAAAAAGTTAAGGTGAAAGTAAAAGCAAATAATTAAACATAGATAGAATACAGCCAAAAGGCTGTATTTTTTTGTCTATATACATAAAAAGTTTTATATAAATCCTTGACAAAGAAAAATATAGGTCCTATAATTCATATAAAGATATTTATATAAAATATTTTATAGAAAAAGGAGAGATAAAATGATTTTTGAAAAAGTTGTAGAAATAATAAGGGAAAATTTAGCTTATGATGGTGAATTATCTATGGAGACAAATCTTATAGAGGATCTAGATGCAGATTCTTTAGACATTGTAGATATATCCTTAGAATTAGAAGAAGAATATGATATTGAAGTTGAGGATGAAGATTTTGAAAAGTTAAATACCATAGAAGATATAGTTAAGTATATAGAGTCAAAGAGGTAGTTATAAATGGGATTAAAACTAGTGGAAAGTTCCAGCTATCTTCCTAGTAAACTAGTTACAAATAAGGATTTAGAAGATATTTTAGATACTTCGGATAGTTGGATTAAAAAAAGAACTGGTATTACTAGTAGGTATATAGCTAAGGATGAGGAACTTTCAGATATGTTAATAAAGGCCCTGGATAAACTAAAAATAAGTGAAGATGTAAGAAATAATATAGGAGCTGTAATAGTAGCTAGCTCGACATCTGACAGTATAATGCCTAATCTAGCTAGTATAGTTCATAGAGAATTAGACCTAAAAACTTCTTGTTTCTCTTTGGATATAAATATGGCCTGTAGTGGATATGTAGCAGGTCTTAGATTATTAAATTCTATTTTACAAGAGGGAGAATACGGTTTATTAATAGGTGGAGAGTTACTATCTAAGATAATTGATTATAAAGATAGATCAACAGCCATTCTTTTTGGAGATGGCGTAGGAGTTAGTTTATTTAAAAGTAGTAAGTCTCCTATTTATTTCGATTATGGAACTATAGGTGATATTGATAGATTAGCATGCTTTGGTATAAACATATTAAACAAATCCTGTAAACTAAAGATGGATGGAAAAGAGGTCTATAAGTTTGCAGTAGATATACTACCAAGAACAATAGAAAATTTACTTAAAAAATCAACTAATAGACTAGATGATATAGATTATATAATTTTACACCAAGCTAATGAAAGAATAATAGAACAGCTTTCTAGAAAATTAAATTTAGATAGGGATAAATTTCCTATGAATATAGCTAGGGTAGGAAATACATCCTCAGCTAGTATTCCACTTTTGATAGATGAACTTAGTAAAAGTGGTATTAATTTAAAGGGTAAAAAGGTTATTTTAGTAGGTTTTGGCGCAGGTTTAACCTGGGTTTCATCATTATTAGAATGGTAGGTGGGATATGAATATAAGTGAAATTTTAGGCACTGACTACCCTATTATACAGGGGGGAATGGCCAACATAGCAGATGGGAGATTTGCAGCAGAAGTATCTAATGTAGGTGCTCTTGGAGTTATAGGTGCTGGTGCAATGACTATAGAAGAACTTAGAGAAGAAATTAGTATATGTAAAAGCTTAACTAAAAATCCCTTTGCTGTAAATTTAATGCTTCTTCATCCAGATATAGATAAGTTTGCAAAACTAGTAGTTGAAGAAGGAGTTAAAGTTATAACAACTGGGGCAGGAAATCCAGGAAAGTTTGTTGATTATTGGAAGAAAAATGGTATTAAGGTTTTTCCAGTAGTGTCAAGCCCAGCCCTAGCTAGGAGACTTTTAAGATTAGATATAGATGGAATAGTAGCTGAAGGAAGCGAGGCAGGTGGACATATAGGAGAATTAACAACTTTAAGCTTAATTCCAGAAATTAGAAAACAGACTAATTTACCTATTATTGCAGCTGGAGGTATAGCTAGTGGTAGTCAAATGTTAGCAGCTAAGGTTTTAGGTGCTAATGGAGTGCAATTAGGTACTAAATTTTTAGCTACTGAGGAATGTCCTATTCATGATAATTATAAGGAAAGTATAATAAAGGCAAAAGATAGGAGCATAGTTGTAATAGGTAGAATAGGTGGTATACCTGTTAGGTTACTAAGAAACTCTATGACTAACAATTATATAAAGGAAGAAAAAAGAGGTGCTAGCAAGGAAGAGCTAGAAAAATACGTTCTAGGAGCCCTAAGAAGGGCAGCTAGGGATGGAGATGTAAAGAATGGTTCCCTAATGGCAGGGCAAGTTGCAGCTAGTATAGATGAAATTGTTAAGTTAGAGGATTTAGTAAAAGATTTATTTAAAGATTATCAAGAAGAGCTAAGGAGGCTTAAAAATGAAGGATAAATTAAAAAACCTTAGCCTTCCTCTTATACAGGGTGGTATGGGTATAGGAATTTCTATGGAAAATTTAGCAGCAAGTGTAGCTTCAAAAGGAGCTATAGGTACTATATCAGCTATAAATATAGGTTATCAGGAAGAAGACTTTCATAAAGATCCTAGTGCTAGTAACCTAAGAGCTCTTGAGAAAAAATATAAAAAAGCTAAGGAGTTATCAAACTTTAAGGGTTTAATTTTAGTAAATATTATGCAGGTTGTAAGTGATTATGAGGATCTTGTAAGGAAGGCAAATGATATAGGAGTAGATGGTATTGTAGTTGGAGCAGGACTTCCTCTTAACCTTCCTAAACTAGTGGATGAAGATATTCTTCTAGCCCCTATAGTTTCAAGTAAGAAGGCTACAAGAATCATAATAAGAAGCTGGAAAAAGTATAATCGTCTACCAGATTTTTTAATAGTTGAAGGCTACAAAGCAGGTGGTCACTTAGGCTTTAAAGACGAAGAAATAGGTAGTAAAAAACATAGTCTTGAGAATATTACGAGGGATATAAAACTCTATCTAGATGAGGAAAACTTAGATATTCCTCTATTCTTAGCTGGAGGCATGTTTGATGGATATGATTTAAAATGGGCAAGAAGCATTGGTGCTTATGGAATTCAAATTGGTACAAGATTTATAGCTACTAAAGATTGCGATGCATCCTTAGCTCTTAAGGAAATGATAATTGACCATAATAAGGAAGATTTAACTATTTTTAAAAGTCCAGCTGGACTACCGGGAAGAGCAATTAACAACAGCTTATTAAGGGAGACTAGGTATAAAAGAAGACCTGCTAAAAATTGTAGTAGATGCTTAAAAAGTTGTAGGCCAGATAAGGTGGATTTTTGTATAAATGAGGCCTTAGTTGCAGCAGTAAAGGGAAACAAGGAAGATGGTTTATTTTTTGCAGGAGAAAATATAGATAGGATAAAAAAGTTAAGTAGTGTAGATGAAATAATAGAATCTATAAAAGGAGAGTGGAAAGAGTGAAGATAGCATTTTTATATGGCGGACAGGGAAGTCAAAGAGAAGCCATGGGTAGGGATTTTTATGAAAACTTTCCTCTTATAAGGGAGTTTTACGATTCCATAGACTATCTAGACCTTGATCTTAAGGAGATTTCCTTTAAGGCTGGAGAGGAAGAGATAAAAAGAACAGATCTAACCCAGCCTTTAATAGTTGCATATCAAATAGCAATTACCAAACAGTTAATAAGTGAGGGAATTAAGCCAGACTACCTAGCAGGTCTTAGTATAGGAGAATACTCAGCACTTTACGCAGCAGGAGTTCTTAGTGAAAAAGATACTTTAATGATTTCAAGACATCGAGGCTTAATAATGGAGAAGTTATCTAGGGGAATAGATACTGCTATGCTGGCTGTTTTAGGCCTTAGTCCAGGCCAGGTTGAACTTGTTTGTAAGTCAGTATCAAAGGGTGGTGATCTGATTGAAATATCCAACTTAAACAGTCCAGGTCAGGTTATAATATCAGGAAGTTACAAGGGAATAAAAAGGGCTAAGGATATTTTAGATAAGAAGGGAGCTAAAAGACTTATAGAGCTTGAAGTTGGTGGACCTTTTCATACATCTTATATGGAGGGTGCCTCTTATAGTTTAAGAGAACTATTTAGGTCTATAGATTTTAAGCCAGCAAGACTTCCTATATTCTATAACCTTACTGGTAGTAAAGAGACTTATAAAGACATAAAGGAAACTATGTGTCAGCAGGTTATGAAGACAGTAGATTTTCACTCCTGCCTGGAGGCTATTTCAAAGGAAGGTATAGATCTTTTCATTGAAATAGGTTCTAGGTCGGTAATTAAAGGTTTACTTAAGAGAGTAAATAGAAGTGCTAGGATAATTAGCTTGGAAAAAACCGAAGATTTAGAAGAACTTATTAGGGAGGTAAGACATGCTAGATGGAAAAAAACCAGTTAAAAAACTAGGAATTGTTACAGGAGCAGCCAAGGGTATAGGAAGGGCTATAGCTCTTAAGTTAGCAGAAAACTCCTATGATTTAGTCTTAAATTATAGGACTAGCGATAAGGAGGCTAAAAAGACAAAGAAGGCTTGTGAAAATTTAGGTGCCAGGGTAGTTTTAGTCCAGGCTGACTTATCTTTAGAAGAAGATAGTAAAAGGCTAATAGATAAGGCCTATGATGAGTTTAAAAGGATTGATCTTTTAGTTAATAATGCTGGTATAACTAGGGATAAACTTATTGTAAGGATGAAACTAGAAGATTTTAAAAGGGTACAAGAGGCAAACTTAGAGTCCTGCTTTAACTGTAGTAAGGAAGCAAGTAGGATTATGAGTAAGCAAAGATTTGGAAATATAATAAATATATCCAGTGTTGTAGGAATAAGAGGAAATATAGGTCAGGCTAATTACGCAGCTAGTAAGGCTGGGGTTATTGGTTTAAGTAAATCTTTAGCTAAGGAATTAGCCAGAAGGAATATAAGGGTAAATGTGGTTGCACCAGGTTTTATAGACACAGATATGACCCAGTCTTTAACTAATAAAGAAGAGATTTACTCAAATATTCCCCTTAAAAGAATGGGAAAGGCTGAAGATATAGCAGAGGCAGTTATGTTTTTAGCTAGTGATAGTTCATCTTATATTACAGGACAAGTTTTATCTGTAGATGGAGGAATGAATATATGAGAAGGGTAGTAATAACAGGCTTAGGAATAGTTTCACCACTAGGGTCTAGTTTAGATGAAGTTAGGGATAATTTAAAAAAGGGATACTTAGGGATAGATGAAATTACTCACTTTGATACTAGTGAACATAAGGTAAAGCTAGCTGGAGAGGTGAAAAATTTAAAGGAAGAAGATTACTTAGATAGAAAATCCATAAGAAGGATGGATAAGGTTGATAGGTTCGGTTTAATAGCAGCTAAAAAAGCTCTTATAGATAGTGGTATAGACCTTGATAAGATAGATAAATTAAGATCTGGAGTATCTGTATCTTCTGGTATAGGAGGACTTGAGACTATAGAGACTGAACATAAAAAAGGAAGCGAGAGAAGCTTTGATAAGGTATCTCCATTTTTTATTCCTATGGCTATAGCTAATATAACGGCTTCACATATAGCTATTGAATTTGGATTTCACGGAGATTGTAACTGCCCAGTTACTGCTTGTGCAGGAGGTACTACCGCTTTAGGTCAGGCCTTTAATAGGATTAGATATGGTATGGAGGATATAATTTTTGCAGGAGGCTCAGAGGCAAGTATAACTCCCCTAGGTATAGGAGGTTTTACTTCTATGAGAGCCTTATCAGAATCAGAAGATAAATTTAGAGCCAGTATCCCTTTTGATAAAGAAAGAAATGGTTTTGTTATGGGAGAGGGCGCAGGTATTTTAGTTTTAGAAGAGTTAGATCACGCTATAAAAAGAGGGGCTAAGATATATGGAGAAATTGTAGGGTATGGTTCATCTACTGATGCTAGTCATATAACAGCTCCAAATGAGGAAGGATATTTTGCAGCCCTTGCTATGGAAAAAGCTCTTATTGATGCTAAACTAAAGGCTGAAGATATAGCCTATATAAACTGCCATGGAACCTCAACTCCCCTAAATGATAGTTGTGAGGTTTTAGCTATAAAAAGGACCTTTAAAGATCATGCATATAGGCTAAATATAAGCTCTACTAAGTCTATGACAGGTCATCTTTTAGGAGCTAGTGGAGCAGTAGAGGCTATATTTACAACCCTAGCAATGGAGGAAGGTTTTATTCCACCTACTATAAATTATAAGTATCCAGATGAAGCATGTGACCTAGATATAACTGCTAATGAAATGATAAAAAAGGATTATGACTACAGCCTAAGTAATTCTTTAGGCTTTGGAGGTCATAATGCCTCTATAGTTATAAGAAAGTGGAGGGGATAAAAAATGGAATATAATTTTAATCAAATAAGGGAGATACTTCCCCACAGATATCCTTTTTTATTAATAGATAAGATAGTTGAAGGAGAGGTAGGTTTATGGGCTAAGGCTATAAAAAATGTAAGCGGAAATGAAGAGTTTTTTAAGGGACACTTTCCTAACTACCCAGTTATGCCAGGAGTTTTAATTATAGAGGCTATGGCACAAACAGGAGCTGTAGCTTTACTTACTAAAGAGGAAAATATAGGAAAAATTGCCCTATTTACCTCTATAAAAAATGCTAAATTTAGAAGACAAGTTTTTCCAGGTGATAGACTTGAGATAAGTTGTAAACTTACAAGAAGCCTAGGTCAAATGGGCCTAGGTAAGGCAGAAGCTCATGTAGATGGAGAGCTAGTTGCAAGGGCAGAACTTGGTTTTTTCGTCCAATAGGCCTAATAGTATAGTTGAAACTATATAAGAATTTTGATATTATAAGTATAAAAACAATAAGGATGATTGGATGCTGGAAGAACTTTTTTTGGAAGTTTATGATAAGTTTAAATTAAATTTTTATAAAAATATATTTAAGGGTTTTGAAGATAGGGAGGCATCTCTTACAACTACAGAAACTTTCTGTGTTGAGGTTATAAATGCCTTAGACAAACCAACTATTTCAGAACTAACTGAATTTATGGATGTATCTCAACCTAATATGACTTATAGGGTTACTAGTCTAGTAGATAAGGGCTATGTAAAGAAGGTACAATCTGATAGAGATAGAAGGGAATATAATCTTTTAACTACTGAAAGATATGATAGATATAATGATATAAAGAATGAGTATATAAAAACTGTTCTAAATAGAACTAAGGAGAAGTTTACAGATGAAGAAGTACTTCTTTTAGAAAAAATGCTTAAGACTATGTCAGAAGAAATGATGGGAGAAGTTACAGAATATTTAAATAACAATAAAAAAGATGATAAGTAGGATATACTAAAGCTAGGCTAATGCCTAGCTTTAAGTTTTATCTAGGGGTGATTGTTTGAAGTTTAAAAATAATTATCAAATAAATAAATTTTACAATTCTCTTAAGGATGGGGATATAATAGAAATAACCAGAGATTTATCCCTGGGAAAAAGACAAAAAGATATGATACAAACCCTATCTATTAGAGTAGCTGACCTAACAAGACCAGATATAATAGTTCTTTTATCTAAATTCCCAATTATAGAACTTAAGAAAATAAAGGACGGCTACTAGGATTATTTATTGAAATTACTTACTTATAAATATATAATAATAGTAATAATTATTTAGGTTACATATGTTATTAACCTGTGATATACTAAGGAAAATGAATTTAGGAGGAGATTTTGTGCAATTTGTAGGAGAAGGCTTAACCTTTGATGATGTTTTATTATTACCAGGTAAATCAGAAGTATTACCTAGAGATACAGATATAAAGACTAAATTAACAAAAGAAATAAACTTAAATATACCATTAATAAGTGCTGGTATGGATACGGTTACAGAATCTAGAATGGCTATAGCTATGGCTAGAGAAGGTGGTATTGGAATTATTCATAAAAATATGTCCATAGAACAACAAGCCATGGAAGTAGACAAGGTAAAAAGGTCTGAACATGGAGTTATTACCGACCCATTTTACTTATCAAAAGAACATAAAGTTTCAGATGCTATGGAACTTATGGAAAGATATAGAATATCAGGTGTACCTATTGTTTCAGAAGATCATAAATTAGTAGGAATAATAACTAATAGGGATATAAGATTTGAAACTAACCTTGAAAAAGAAATAGATGAGGTTATGACTAAGGAAAACTTAGTAACTGGACATACTAATATTGATATGGATGAGGCTTTAGAAGTATTGAAGGAAAATAAGATTGAAAAATTACCTTTAGTAGATGAAAATGGCCTATTAACAGGTTTAATAACTATAAAAGATATAGAAAAATCTATAGAATATCCAAATTCTGCAAAAGATGATAGTGGAAGACTTCTAGCAGGAGCAGCTGTAGGTGTTACTGATGATATGATGGAGAGAGTAACTGCTCTTGTTCAATCTAAGGTAGATGTTGTTGTACTTGATACAGCTCATGGACACTCTAAGGGAGTTATGGATGCTGTTAAGAGAATAAAATTAGAATACCCAGATCTACAAGTAATAGCAGGTAATGTTGCTACAGCAGAAGCTACAGTTGATTTAATTAAGGCTGGAGCAGATGCAGTTAAGGTAGGAATAGGACCAGGTTCTATTTGTACAACTAGAGTTGTAACAGGTATAGGTGTTCCTCAAATAACAGCTGTAATTGAATGTGCTAAGGCAGCTAGGGAATATGGTGTTCCAGTTATAGCAGATGGAGGAATAAAGTACTCAGGAGATATAACTAAGGCTATAGCAGCAGGTGCAGCTACAGTAATGGCTGGTTCTTTATTAGCAGGGACTGCAGAATCACCAGGAGAAGAAGTTCTTTATGAAGGAAGAAGATGGAAAGAGTATAGAGGTATGGGTTCTCTTGCAGCTATGGATGCTGGTAGTAAGGATAGATACTTCCAAGAAAATACGAAAAAATATGTACCTGAAGGTGTAGAAGGAAGAATTCACTACAGAGGACCTCTTAGCGATGTGGTTTATCAATTAATGGGTGGATTAAAATCAGGAATGGGATATATAGGTGCAGCAACTGTACCAGAATTACAAGAAAAAGCTAGATTTATAAAAATAACATCAGCATCTCTTGTAGAAAACCATCCACACGATGTTTCCATAACTAAGGAATCACCAAACTACACTCTAAGATAGGAGGCTAGACTTTGAAAGATTTTATAGAAAAAAGTATTAAGGAAATAAGGGAAAAAGTTGGGGATAAAAAAGCCCTATGTGCTCTTTCAGGAGGAGTAGATTCATCAGTTGCAGCTGTTTTAGTTCATGAGGCTATAGCTGAAAATTTAGTTTGTGTTTTTGTAGACCACGGACTACTTAGAAAAGGTGAAAGAGAAGAAGTAGAAAGAGTATTTAAAGATAAATTTCATATAAATCTAATAACAGTAGACGCAAAAGATAGATTTTATTCTAAACTTAAGGGTGTAACTGATCCTGAGGAGAAAAGAAAAATCATAGGAGAAGAGTTCATTAGAGTCTTTGAAGAGGAGCAATCTAAATTAGAAGATATAGACTTTTTAATCCAAGGTACCATTGCATCAGACGTTATAGAATCAGTACAAGATGATGGTAAAGTAGCAGTTAAGTCCCATCATAATGTAGGTGGACTACCGGAAGATATAGAATTTGAATTAATAGAACCTTTAAGAGAATTATTTAAAGAAGAGGTAAGGGAAGTAGGTAGAAGTTTAGGTATAGACTCTTCTATAGTAGATAGACAACCCTTCCCAGGTCCAGGTTTAGGAATTAGAATATTAGGAGAGGTAACAGAAGAAAAAGCTAATATTTTAAGAGAAGCAGACTATATATTTAGAGAAGAGGTAGAAAAAGCTGGTCTTGATATATGGCAGTACTTTGCTGTACTACCAAATATTCAATCAGTAGGAGTTTTAGATGGTAAAAGAACTTATCTTCATACTATAGCTTTAAGGGCTGTAACTTCTAAAGATGGTATGAAGGGATCTTGGTATAAGATACCACTAGATATATTAGAAAAAATATCTACTAGAATAACTGATGAAGTTAAGGAAGTAAATAGAGTAGTATTTGATATTACTAGTAAACCACCAGCAACAATTGA
>JASKZW010000098.1 GCA_030147425.1 Tissierellales bacterium | reverse complement strand
TATCCAAAGTCTAATAGACGTTTAGCTACATCCATTGTAGTAACATTTAAGTTATCTTTTAATCCTGCCATTACAAACTCGTGTTTGAATAAAGTATTCGGTTGAACATTGTAGTGATCTTTTAATCTGTGAGCTAAATAGTTAGCATTTAATACAGCCATTTCACTAGCTTTTGCTAATCCATCTTTACCCATACTTAAAATGTATGTGTAAGCTCTTACTAATATACCAAAGTGTCCATAGAAGTCTTTCATTCTTCCTATTGATTTTGGTACATCATATTCTAAATAATATCTATCTCCGTCTTTCTCAACTATTGGAGTTGGGATGAAAGGTAATAGACACTCTTTCACTCCTACTGGTCCAGATCCTGGTCCTCCTCCACCATGTGGTGTTGAGAAAGTTTTGTGAATGTTAAAGTGAACTACGTCAAATCCCATGTCTCCTGGTCTTGCTTGTCCTAAAATAGCGTTTGCGTTAGCTCCATCATAGTATAATAATCCACCTGCGTCGTGAACTAAGTCAGCTATTTCTTTTATTTCTTTCTCAAACAATCCTAGAGTATTTGGGTTAGTTAACATTAGTCCTGCTATTTCATCGCTTAATACAGCTTTTAAACTTTCAATATCTACTAAACCTTCTTCAGTAGATTTTACTTGTACTGTATCTAGTCCAGCCATAATAGCTGTTGCTGGGTTAGTTCCGTGAGCAGAGTCTGGTACTATGATTTTAGTTCTCTTAGTATCTCCTCTGTTCTCGTGGTAAGCTTTTATTAATGAAATACCAGTTAACTCTCCGTGAGCTCCTGCTGCTGGCTGTAAAGTCATCTTAGCCATACCTGAAATCTCACTTAAAGCTTCATCTAATTCATACATTAATCTTAAAGCACCTTGAACAGTGTCTTCTGACTGTCTTGGGTGAATATTCATAAAACCATCTAGTTTATAAGTTTCTTCGTTGATTTTAGGATTGTACTTCATTGTACAAGATCCTAAAGGATAGAAACCTGTGTCTAAACCATAGTTTTTATTTGAAAGATTAGTATAGTGTCTTATAACATCTACTTCACTTACTTCTGGTAAATCTACATCTTCAGTACTTAAGAATTCTTCTGGTATTATACTATCTAAAGCTACTTCTTCTACATCATTTTCCGGAAGTCTGTATCCAGTTCTACCAGTTCTATCTATTTCAAAGATTAACTTTTCGTAGTTTCTCATATTATAATCCCTCCAATACAGAACTTAAGTTATCAATTTCTTCTTTTGTTCTTTTTTCTGTTACAGCAAATAATGCTGCATTTTTATATTGAGGGTAATCTTTTTCTAAGTTATATCCTCCAAGGATATTGTGCTCTAATAGTTTTTCATTTACTTCATCAACTGGCTTATCTCCTACCATTGCAAACTCTTTGAAGAAAGGTTTGTCAAATAGCGGCTTGTATCCTGCTTCTATTAATTTCTTTTGTGCATAGTGTGCCTTTAATGTTGATTGTTTTGCTACTTCTTTTAGTCCCTCTTTTCCTAAAGTTACTAAATAAACTGTAGCTGCTAAAGTATTTAAACCTTGGTTTGAACATATATTTGAAGTTGCTCTTTCTCTTCTTATATGTTGCTCTCTAGCTTGTAGTGTTAGTACAAAGCTTCTCTTACCATCAGCATCTACTGTTTCTCCTACGATTCTTCCTGGTAATTTTCTTGTGTGTTTTTCATTAGTAGCCATAAATCCAAGATAAGGTCCACCAAATGCTAAAGGTATACCTAGAGCTTGCCCTTCTCCTACTACTATGTCTGCACCTAATTCACCAGGAGTTTTTAATATTCCCATAGAAATTGGATCTACTGAAGGAATAAATAAAGTTCTCTTTTGGCTATGAGCTATTTTTTCTACAGCCTCTAAGTCTTCTATAACTCCAAAGAAGTTAGGACTTTGAACGATAACTGCTGCTGTTTCTTCGTCTACTTTTGCCTTTAAATCTTCTAAGTTTGTGCTTCCTTCATCTATTTCAACTTCTACAACTTCTAAATCTTGTAAATGTGCATAAGTTTTTAACACTTCTCTGTGTTGTGGATTAACTGTCTTGGATATTACTATTTTCTTTTTTCTTGCAATTCCAGATGCCATAAACGCAGCTTCTGCTATTGCAGTACCACCATCATATAATGATGCGTTCGCTACATCCATTCCTGTTAATTCACATATTAAGGATTGAAATTCAAAAATATATTGCAAAGTACCTTGACTGATCTCTGCTTGATACGGTGTATATGATGTGTAGAACTCACTTCTTGAAATTACATGTCCTACCACTGACGGTATATAGTGGTCATAAGCTCCAGCACCTAAGAAACAAGTTAAGTCGTTTACACTTAGGTTTTGGTCTGCTAAAGCTTTCATATATCTTGCAACTTCAAGCTCTGACATAGACGGTTTTAAATCTAACTCTCTGTTTAATTTTAAATCTTCAGGTATATCATCAAACAGTTGTTTAGCATTGTCTAGGCCAATAGTTTCTAACATCCTCTTTTCATCTTCTTGTGTATTAGGGATGTATGGATACATATTTTATACCTCCTCAGCTAAGAATTTTTCGTATGCCTCACTATCCATTAAGTCATCTAATTCTGACTCATCTGATAATTCTACTTTTACCATCCAGTTTCCATAAGGATCTTCATTTAATAATTCTGGTGAATCTAATAAATCTTCGTTAACTTCTACAATTTTTCCACTTACTGGCATAAATATATCTGATGCTGCTTTAACTGATTCTACAGCTGCGAATACTTCTTCTTTATCTAATTCATCGTCTTCTTCTGGTAACTCAACATAAACTATGTCTCCTAAAGAATCTTGTGCATAGTCTGCTATTCCTATTGTAGCAACTCCATCCTCAACTTTTACCCACTCATGGTCTTCTGCATATAATAAACCTTTTTCAATTTTCATTATAATTCCTCCTTAATAATTTTGATTTTATCTATTTTTATTTTATTTACTTACCTGCATTAGCTAAAAATCTTCTCTTAATTATCTTAGCTTTTATAGGTTTCTTTCTAGCTATCATTTCTATTTCATTTCCTAATTTTCCTTCTTCAATATCAACTAGTCCAAATCCTATACTCTTTCCTAAAGTAGGTGACATATAACCTGTAGTTACATATCCAATTTCTTTTCCATCTTTTGCTAATTTGTATCCCTCTCTAGGTATACCCCTTTCTAGCAATTCAAAACCTATAGCTTTTCTAGTTTGTCCTCCATCAACTTCTTTTTCTAGAGCTTCTTTTCCTAAGAAGTCGCCCTTATCAAATTTAACGAAGAATTTTTGTCCTGCTTCTATAGGGTTAATTTCAGCAGTTAATTCATTTCCATATAATGGTAATCCTGCTTCAAATCTTAAAGTGTCCCTACTTCCTAAACCAGCTGGTTTTATTCCTTCATCTTTTCCTTTTTCTAGGATTTCTCTCCAAATTGTAACTATATCATTTTTGTCAGCATAGATTTCAAATCCATCTTCTCCTGTGTAACCATTTCTTGAAACCATTGCTTTTTTACCTGCTATTTCAACTTCTTGTATTAAAGTGAAAGTTTTCATTTCTGAAAGATCTGTATCTGTTAATTTTTGTAGAATTTTTTCTGAGTTTGGTCCTTGTAAAGCTAAAATTCCAGTTTTATCTGAATCATTAACTATCTCAATATCATATCCTTCTGCATGTTTTTCCATCCACTCAATGTCTTTGTCAACATTAGCAGCGTTTAAAACTAAGAAATACTCCTTGTCTGAATACTTGTAGATTAGGAAGTCATCTACAACTCCACCATCTTCATAGCACATGAAAGTATACAATATTCCATTGTCTTCTATTTTTGATACGTCATTTGTAACCATATATTGAAGATAATCTAAAGCATCTTCACCTCTTACAAATACCGCTCCCATGTGGGAAACATCGAAAAGTCCTGCTTCGTTTCTAACAGCCTCATGCTCTGGTACTAATCCTTCATACTGAACTGGTAATGCCCATCCAGCAAAATCTACCATCTTGCCACCTAGTTCAATATGTTCGTCATAAAGTGACGTCTTTTTTAATTCTGACATATTAGCACTCCTTTCTAGTGTATAAGCCTATATATAGGATACTATATATTGACCTTTTTTAAAAGATAAAAATTATTTTATACTTCTTCTTGAATTAATTTAAAGTCATACTAACTTACTTCTTATTATATAAGAGCTTTAGAAATTTTGCAACAGTATTTTTATACATTATAATTGCAAAAAAAAATGAATATTCACAAAT
>JASKZW010000095.1 GCA_030147425.1 Tissierellales bacterium | reverse complement strand
CAAGTGTCTGGAAAAGAGTTTCTAGTTTATAGGCCAAGTCCAGAGGGAAATATAGATGCAATAGCTGGAGCTACTCAGACTTCCCAATCAGTAGCTGACTTTTTAAATAAGGATATTTTAGCTTTTATAGATAAGAGAAAGGAGATGGGCAATTGAAAAAAATAAATTCAAAGGAAATTTTTAAAGATGGAATTTGGTATGATAATCCAATATTTAGGCAAGTTATAGGAATTTGCTCAGCCCTAGCTGTTACTAATCTTATGAAAAACTCTTTAATAATGGGCCTAAGCCTAATGTTTGTAACAGCCTTTTCAGAGCTAACAGTATCAATATTGAGAAAATATACTCCAAATCATATTAGGATGATGGTTCAGGTTCTTATAATATCAGTTTATGTTATTATAGTAGATATTTTTTTAAAGGCCTACTATCCTGAAATGAGCAAGGCGCTAGGACCTTATGTTGGCTTAATAATAACTAACTGTATTATCATGGGTAGGTGTGAAGCCTATGCGCAGAAAAATCCACCTCTAGCATCCTTTCTAGATGGGATTGCTTCAGGTTTAGGTTATACTATAGTTTTATTGGCAGTAGCCTTTATAAGGGAATTGTTAGGTTTTGGAACAATTTTTGGCTATCCGGTGCTAGGAAGTAATTGGACCAACTGGACTATAATGATAATGCCACCAGGAGCATTTTTTGTACTTGCAGTTCTTTTATGGATCTATAGGATAAAAAACCCAGAAGAAGAGGGAGGTGCTAGTTAATGGAAAACTTAAATCCTTTAGTTATATTTCTAGCTTCAATATTTACTAATAATATGTTACTTAGTAACTTTTTAGGTATGTGCTCTTTTATTGCAGTATCTAAAGAAATCCCAACAGCCTTTGGTTTAGGCCAGGCAGTTACCTTTGTTTTAACTTTTACAACAGCTTTAAACTATATAATATATAAACATATTCTAGTACCTTTTAACTTAGAATATTTAAGATTTATTGTATTTATAATTAGTATAGCAGCTTTTGTTCAACTATTGGAAATGATAGTAGAAAGATATTTTCCAAATCTATACTATGCCCTAGGAATATTCCTACCTTTGATAACAGTTAATTGTGCTATTTTAGGTGTATCCTTATTTATGGTAATTAGGGAATATAACTTTTTACAATCCCTTGCCTTTGGTATAGGATCAGGCCTAGGATGGACATTAGCAATTGTAGCTATGGCAGGAATAAGACAGAGAATTAATGAAAATGCTATACCTAAGGGACTTAGAGGGCCAGGAATAACCTTAATAATAACTGGACTAATGGCCCTAGCCTTTGTAGGATTTTCAGGTATAGTGCAAATTCAATAAGGAGGTGGGATTGTGAATGAAATTTTATTAACGACTTTAATAGTGACGATTTTTTCAGGAATCTTAGCTTTTCTCCTAACCTTAGCAAATAATACTATAGGTAATTATGGAGAAAAAAAGATAATAATAAATGGAGAAGAGGAGTTAGATATTCAAGCAGGAGATACTCTTTTATCAACCCTAATAAGTGAAAAAATATTTATCCCATCTGCTTGTGGAGGTAAGGGAACTTGTGGTTATTGTAAGGTAAAGGTATTAGAGGGCGGAGGGCCTATTCTACCTACAGAACTCCCTTGGTTAAGCAAGGAAGAGCAAGAGGATAATATAAGACTATCTTGCCAGTGCAAGGTTAAGGAAGATATGAAAATAGAAATACCAGAAGAACTCTTTAATGTAAAAGAGTATGAGGCTAAGGTTGAAATTTTAGAAGATATGACAGATGAAATAAAACACTTAAGACTTAGCTTTAAGCCTGGAGAATCTATTAACTTTAAGCCAGGCCAATATATTCAACTAAAGGCTCCTATTTATGAAGGAAATGATGAAGAAGTATACAGGGCTTATTCTATTGCTTCTGCACCTAAGGATAAGCATTATATAGACTTATTAATAGGATATGTACCAGGAGGAATTTGTACTACTTATGTTCACAAGCATTTAAAAGTAGGAGACACAGTAAATATTAATGGTCCTTATGGAGATTTTTACTATCAAGATAATATAAAAAATGACATGATAATGGTTGCTGTTGGTACGGGAATGGCGCCTATATTATCTATACTAGAATATATGAAAGATAATGAGATAAAGAGATCGGCTAAATTTTACTTTGGAGCTAAGACTCCTGATGACCTTTTTCTTTTAAACAAAATGGCAGACTTTGAGAAGGAATTATATGATTTTGAGTTTATTCCTACCTTGTCTAGGGTTATAGATGAGCATAATTGGACAGGAGAGAAAGGAAGGGTAAATCTAATACTAGATAAACATATAAAGGATTCTACAGATAAGGAAGCTTATTTATGTGGTAGTCCAGGAATGATAGATTCTGTAACTGAGGTATTAAATGAAAAGGGAATTTTACCAGAATATATATTCTATGATAAGTTTTAGCTAAGTTAGATTTTCTCTAAAATCTATTTATTAACAATATAAATACAAAGTAATGACTAAAAAAAGTCAAAAGATAACGCTATATGGTCTATAAACTATAAAAGTGTCAATATATAGTCACAAAACAGGCCTAATCCTAAAGAATTGACGGAAAATTTTAAAAAGTTCATCAAAACTGTTTATTTTTTCTCAAACTTTGGTATAATATAGACAGATGGAAATGAAGGGGGTTAGGCTTATGTTTTGCTCAGCAGCTTCTAATAATTTATTCCTAACATGTTTAGGAACTTTAAGTTTATATATAATAGGATTATTTGTTATTTTTAAAGTTATGGCAAGGGAACATATATAATTACATAAAGATAATGGGTTTATCTTTCTTATACATAGGGCAGGCAATCTGCCTTTTTTTTATTTGTCACTTGAAAATACATCGTATAGTGATATAATATATCTCACTGTAAAAAATTAAGCAAAAAGATGGTGATTTTATGAAAAAAGGAAAGCGGAAAGAATTAATATTAAAGGGAGATGTGTTTAAAGCACTTTTAGTTTTATCATTTCCTATAATGATAAACAATCTTATACAAACCCTTTATAATTTAGCAGATGGAATTTGGGTAAGTCGTCTGGGGCATGTTCAGTTTGCCTCAACTTCTTTTGTTTGGCCTGTAAACTTTTTATTCATTTCTATTGGTTTTGGATTATCAATAGCAGGAACTTCTATTTTGTCCCAGTTGGTAGGAGCAGATAAGATAGAAGAAGCTAATGAGTACTCAGCTCAGATGATAGTCTTATCAATGACTATATCAATAATATTAGCAGTGGTAGGGGTGATTGCCACGCCAACCATAATCAATTTTATGGGAGCTAGTGGGGACTTAAAGCACTATAGTATTATTTACTTAAGTATAACCCTGTTGGATATGCCTTTTATGTTCTTGTTTTTTAACTTTAACTCTATAATGAATGCAGAAGGAAACACAGTAACGCCAACAATATTAAGTGGTTTAAGTGCCCTTTTAAATGTAGTTTTAAATCCTATTTTTATATTTACCTTAGACTTAGGAATAGCAGGAGCAGCTATAGCAACAGTCTTATCTAAGCTAATCTTAGCAATTGTAAGTATCTTTGTTTTAAAAAATAAGGATATGGTTATAACTCCAAATTTTAAAAACTTTAGATTTAATAAAAAGTTATTATCTAATATAATGAGTATAGCCCTACCTTCATCTATTGGTCAATCTGGTTCAGCTCTAGGCTTTATTATTTTAAATAGGTTTATAGCTTCTTATGGAACAGCTACTATTGCAGCCTATGGAATGGTAAATAGGATAACTTCTTTAATAATGCAGCCGGCAGCCGGTATAGGGGCAGCCTTAACATCTATAGTAGGTCAAAATATAGGAGCAGATCAGATAGAAAGGGTTGAAGAGGCCTTTAAGAAAGCCATGGCCTTTACAATAACTGTAGGAATAATAGGATGTATTTTACTAATAGCCAATGATGAATCCTTAATAAGTTTCTTTATGGGAGATAAAAAGACTCCAGAAGTTTTCAGACAGGGTATTGAATACCTAAAATATTCAGCTATATTTACTCCATTAATGGGAATGTTTAGTGTTTTCCAAGGAATATTCCAAGGTTCAGGCCATACTAAATATTCAATGTTTATGGAAGTAGGAAGACTTTGGTTTGTAAGACTACCTATGATACTTATATTTAAGAACTTTTCAAATTTAGGGCCTACAGGAATTTGGATTTCTATGAGTGTAAGTAATTTGATTGTTTGTATATATGGGTATATAATCTATAGGAAGGGTAGTTGGAAGGCTAAGTCAATTAAAAATTAATGACTAGGATAAAAGAGGATACTTTTGTATCCTCTTAAATTTTTATAAATTTAAGGAATTTTCAGAAAGAATATGATAGAATAATTATATAGAAATAGAGGTGTTTTGATGATAAATTTAGGAGAAAAACAAATATTAGAGGTTAAGAGGATTACATCAGTAGGAGCATTTTTAAATGTAGAAGAAGAAACAGATATGGATGATGATATTCTTTTACCTAAAAATGAGTTAAATGAGGATATAAAAGAGGGAGACAAGTTAGAGGTATTTATATATAGAGACTCAGAAGAAAGATTAATATCAACC
>JASKZW010000084.1 GCA_030147425.1 Tissierellales bacterium | reverse complement strand
GAAGTTCAGTCCAAGATAAAATTTCATTTATAACTTTCTGCTGATCATCCTTTTCTAATTTACCCTTTACTGAATATTTTTCAATATTACTATTTAAAAATCTTTTCATCAGGGCCTTTGTAGTCTCTGTTTTCCTAGTTGGTGAAGGAACTCCTCCTGAAAATTCGTTAGGAATATTTATTTCTATACCTGTTTTATCATTCATACCTAATTTTACAGACATATCAACTATATCCTCTACATCTAATCTTAAACCTAGTCCTTCCCCTGTTCTTTGATTACGTCCTAGGACTAAAGTATAGAAATAATAGTTACATGAATCCCTCAAAGCACCATAAACATTTTCAGGTCCATGACTACCTCTATTACTGTTCCAGATCCAACACCCATATCTTTTAATTCCTATATCTACATAACCTAGTCCATTTATAGTTTTTGTCGGGCTTAAACCCTTTTCCAATGCTGCTAGTGCAGGCACTACTTTGTAAATAGAACCTGGCTGTATTCCTGTTTGCATAGCTATATTATACAGAGGCCTAGGAGCTAGTACGTCCCTATCATCTTCTGGAAACAAATTGTTCCAGTCTGTGGAAGATATACCAGTAGAAAATAAATTTGGATTATATGCAGGATAGTTAGCTAAAGCTAATACTTCTCCTGTTTTTACATCTAAGGCTACTACTGAACCAGAAGTAGCATACTTAAAAGGCCTTCCTTTTTTTCTATTTATAGGAAATTTATAATCTCCCCATTGACTTTTAAAAGTCCCACCTTTTTGAAGTTCTTCCAAGGTATGTTTTAAAGAATCCTCAGCTACCTTCTGTAACTTAGAATCAATAGTTAAGTATAAATTATTACCCGGTACTAGCTTTTCCTCTTTTAAAACTTTAGTAGTGTTTCCAAAAGCATCAACATGAACGCTTTTACTACCATCTATACCCTTTAAATACTCTTCAAAACTCTGTTCTACACCTACTTTACCTATCATATCATTAGGAGAATATCCTTTTTCCTTAACATATTTTTGAATTTCATCTTCTTGAGATATTCTACCTAGGTAGCCTAAAAGATGGGCTGCATGTTCTCCTTTGGGATAATATCTTATAGGTTCTATAGAAACTTGAACTGCAGCTTCCGACATAAATCCTTCTTCTATTCTTGCTACAGTTTCATCCTTGATACCATAGGCTAAGTTTATTGGCTCATATGCCCTATCTCCCTGCCTATCTAATTGATCATAAAGAGACATTATTCCCCTAATTTCATACTTAGTCAAATTTGGATTTATCTCATAATGTTCTAGTATATTTGTATAGATATCATCTAGAGAAGTCTCTTTCTTTAATTTATACTTTGATAAAAATCCAATTTTATTAGCCATAGCTACATATTCCCAATCTGCTATAGATATTCTAGGATTTATTCCATTATTTAATACTACTTTTTGCGCTAAAGCTTTTATCTCATCTGAGCTTATAAATTCTTTTAAAATATTTTCATTTTCCATTGAATATTTAATCAAAGTATCTATAGGATTTTCATCTTTTTTAGCCTTATCCTTATGTGTATAAGTTACTTTCTTATTTTTTTTATCTACTTTAATATCTACAGGTGATTTTAAATCTTTATTTTCACTTTTATTAATTTTCTCTATTAATATTTTCCCTGGGACTACTAGGTCTCCATCCTTTTCATCCACCATATTTAATAAATCATGAATTGATGTTTCTAATACTATATTATAGAAGTCATCTTTTGCACTAGTTTCCATAGATATAGAATCAAATTGCTCTGACATACGCTTTTTCTGTGCCAAATATTCAATATCATATTTAAAACTTTTTTCTTCTAACTTAATATCTTTTATTAGGTTCTTTTCAGACAAGGTATCATAGATTATCTTTCTTGATATAGCATTATCTGTTAACTTATTTAAAACATTTTCATCATTGTTTACTAATAAAATTAAAGATTGCTTTGCTGTCTTAGCCTCATCTATATTGTAGTCCTTTTTCCAAGCTTCAATATCTTTGCCTTCTATAAAGTCTATGCTAACCTGTTCCCCTTTTAATTCTGCCTCTATAGGTATAACCATACCCTTAGCTTCTAGGGCACTTATAATTTTATTAGCTGTTAAAAATTTGAAATTTAATTTTGACCCTTGATCTACATAGTAGGTATCCAATAGTTCCCCTAATATATTATGCTCTGCAATTATCTCTATAATTTCATTAGTTGGATCTTCCTTACCATTTAAACTTTCCTTGTCACCAGTATAAATGTAAGTATTTAACTCTATTGGAAACTCATCTTTATATAAAGCCCCATCTTCTTCTAGAAGATTATATATATTTACTAATATATCATTAACCTTACTTTTATCTTTAATTGCTTTAATTTCATCTTTTAAAATTTGAACAGTAAAACTAGCCTGATTTCCTGCTAGCAATTCTCCATTCCTATCTCTAATTTCTCCTCTTGGAGCTGTTTGATAAATCTTCCTAAGTCTCTTATTTTCTGCTTCATTCCTATAATGATCGCCTTCTACAATTGTTAGTACTGCTAACTTAAAGACAAGTGCAAAGCTCATAAGAGTTAATAGTATTATTAAAATATTAAATCTATCCTTCAGTTTTTTTAAGAAATTCATACGACAACACTCCTATTTCTTACCAAATCTTATTCCTTTTACAGTTAATGGCTTTGCTAAAATCTTATATAAAGGTATTGTTAATAATATATTATAAAGTATTTCTAATACAAGAATTCTTCTAAAGACATAAAAAACAGATATGTTCTGTTTTAAGAAAAACATAATCATCAAGTATAGGATATTATAAAAAATAGTACTTATTGCTACTAAACTAATAGGAACTATTATATTCTCCTTTGTTAGCTTAGACTCTAGCATTCCCACACTATATCCTATAAAGAAATATATAAGAGCATTAGCTCCTAGGGCAGGAGAAAAAAATATGTCTCTAAAAATTCCTAAAAACAATCCTAGGAAACTTCCTAATTTTTTTCCCCTAATTAGGCTAACTATAACTATATAAATTAAGGAAATATTTGAAACTACATTAAGTATTTCTAGTCTAGAAAAAATTGTACTCTCTAAAATAGATATTATTAACCCTATTATAAACACAAGATATATTTTCACATTAACCTAACTCCTATTCTTTAATTATAAAAACTCTACTTAATTTTTTAAAATCAATGGAAGGGTCTACTGTTAAAGATTTAATTAGTTCATCATCTTTTTTCTTAATCTCAACTACTTCCCCTATATAAAGATCCGCCTGAAAAATTCCCCCCATGCCAGATGTATAGATGGAATCTCCTTTTTTTACCTCAGCATCTATATCAAATAAATACCCAGATAAATTTTCTCCTACTGCTCCAGATAA
>JASKZW010000074.1 GCA_030147425.1 Tissierellales bacterium | reverse complement strand
GTCAGTTATTATATTAGCCCCACAATTTCCACAGTGATATTCTCCACCATCTTCTTCAGTAAAGAATTTTTCAACATTTTCTTCAGGAAAGCTTTCTATATTATCTTCTCTACCACAACTTGGACAATGTAGGCTGCCAAGATTTGCATCGTACTCCATATCAGCACCGCAATTAGGACACTTATAATGAATTATCAAGCCTTTCCCTCCTATCTAACCTAAAAGCTGTAGCATCTGCTACAGCTTTGCCTAGTCTATTTATCTTTTAGTTGACTTTTAAGTCTCTCAAGCTCATCATCTATACTATCAGTTTCTTCTAAATCATATTTTTTAGTAAGATCTTCTATACTATCATTTACTGACTTATTTAACTCACTCATTGCCTCAGCCTTATCTAGAGCTTGGTTAGCCTTAGCTTCCATTCTATCAAAGGCAGATAAGGAGTCACCCACTTTGTCTGTTGAAGAACCTATATTATTAAGTTTTTCTTGGGTCTTTGCCATAGACATTTTAGACTTTATAGTATTTTTTCTAGCTTCTAACTCGTCTATATCCCTTGTTAACTTATCATGCATTTCCTTCATTTTTAAAGAGCTTTCTACAGAAAGTTCATATGTGGACTTTAAATCCTCTTCCTTTTCTGTTAAATCTTTTTTTCTTTCTAAGAACTTCCTAGCATCGTCTTCATTACCTTCTTCTAAAGCTCTAACTGCATAGGATTCCATTTTTTCTATTTCTTTTAAAAGTTCATCTAATTCTCTTTTTTGCCTTTTTTCTTCTGCCATTATAGTAGCTGTTTCTGATTTTACATTTCTTAAATCTTTATTTAAATCCCTAAGAATTTGATCTACCATTTTTTCTGGGTCTTCTGCCTTATCTAAAAGTGCATTTATATTACTAGTCATTATATTTTTAAATCTTGCTAGTATACTCACAATACCCCTCCTAATTTTCATCTTAAGTAGATTATAACATAATAACACTTAATTCCTTGAAAAACTATAGGAATTTATAAAGTTTTTTATAAATAAATACAGCCTAATTTTATAATAAAACTAGGCTGTAAATAAGACTTATAATCTTCTATTTATATTCATATCCCCTATAAAAAGCCCTTATATTATCTTCTATTGCCTTTGGAGGAACTGATTCTTTTAAAACTTCTTCCCATATCTCTGTATCTATATCTAGATACTGGGCTAAAACACCTATAAGAACTGTATTAGCTGCCTTTATATTTCCTGCTGCCTTAGCCTCTTCTATACCATCTATCTCTATTACTTCATGTTTATCCTTTAATGCCTCTATTTCCTCAAAAGGATACTCTTCCTGCTCTAAAAGAACAGGTGTAGGGTAAACCTCTTTCATATTCATTATAATTACACCCTGGTCCTTAAGGAAATTAGAATGCCTATAGGCCTCTAAGGGCTCCATGCCTAAAATTATATCTCCTTCTCCCTTAGCTATATTAGGCGAGTTAACCCTTTCTCCCATTCTAACTGTTCCTGAAACCATTCCTCCCCTTTGGGATAAACCTACTACGTCATTGGTCTTTACATCTAAGCCTGCCTTAAAGGCTGCATCACTAATTATTTTAGTAGCCAGAACCAACCCCTGTCCACCAACACCTGCAACAATAATATTTGCCATTCTATCCCTCCTATAAATCCTTCTTGTGAATTGCATTAACTGGACAAACTTGAGCACAAACCCCACAGCCTACACACATATCTGCATCTATTGATGATTTAAGTTTTTCTATACCTTCATATTTCTTCATTCTTATAGGCGGACAGTTAGTTTTTACACAAGACCTACATCCTATACAAGTCTCCGGATCTACCTCATAAGGAGTTTCAACTATCTTATATCTTAAAGCACAAGGCCTAGTTGCTATAATAACTGAAATTCCCTTTTTCTTTATTTCTTCATTTATAATTTCCTTGGCCTCTGCATATTTAAACTGGTCTACTTCCCTTACATTTTCTATACCAAAAGTATTTAATAAGTCCTTAATCGGTATATTCATATCATCTGTTGGATTAAAATTACCTGACCCTGCATTTGCCTGTCCTCCAGTCATAGCCGTAGTGCTATTATCTAGAATAATAAAGGTCATATTATCATCTTCATCTAGGTTATGAACTAGGTTAGCAAAGCCTGGCATACCTGAGTGGAAGAAGGTTCCATCTCCTATTACTGATACTATTGGCTCATCACTAGCTACCTGCCTCATAGCCTTATTCATTCCCTTGGTTATACCTAAAGTCGCTCCCATACTAACCATTACATTACTTACTGCAAAGGCTGGTAAAACCGACATGGAATAGCAGCCTATGTCTCCTATTACCTTAACCCTTGCCTTCTTTAAAATATCAAATATAGGCCTATGAGGGCATCCAGCACAGAACATAGGAGGCCTTGCTACTACTTTATCTTCCTCTTCTTCTCCATACTTTAATTGGTCTATAAGTCCTAGCTCCTTAAAGCCTTTTTCTATATCTTCTGTAAATAATTCACCAGTAAAGGAGAAGAATTCTTTACCTACACAGTCTACTCCCATTAATTTAAGTTCATTTTCAATAAAAGGCATCATCTCTTCTACTACAACTATATTTTTATACTTGGAAGCTAATTCTTTTATTCTTTTTTCAGATATAGGATATACCATACCTAGCTTATAAATACTAAGATCTAAATCTAATTCCTTTATATTATAATAAGTAATCCCATTTGTAATAACTAAGGTATCTGAACCTTCTACCTCTTCTAATATATTAATTGGACTGTCGTAAGCATATTCTTCTAGTTTTTCAATTCTTTCCTTCATAGAATACTGGGCCTGAAAGGTATTAGGTGGCAACATAGTGTACTTAGACTGGTCTGGTGTAAATCCAG
Organism: Tissierellales bacterium; assembly: GCA_030147425.1. The sequence continues at coordinate 2,020 of JASKZW010000074.1, read as the reverse complement.
CTACCTCCCTTTCCTCTCTTTCCCCTATCTCTACAATACTTCTACTATGACAAATTCTTGAAGTAATATCTAAAAGCATAGGAGTACTATAGTCTTCTGACAGTTCTAAAGCTAACTTAGTAAAATCTTTAGCTTCCTGACTATTTCCCGGGTAAAATATTCCCATATTAGCAAACTTACCTATAATCCTGTTATCCTGCTCATTTTGGGAACTAGCCATTCCTGGATCATCCCCTGTTACTAGTAAAAAACCTCCGTTTATAGGCATTTGAGTAAAGGTCATTAATGGGTCCATAGCTATATTGACACCTACATGCTTCATGATAGCCATAGATCTAGCACCATATAAGGCCCCTCCAATAGCCACTTCCAAAGCAACTTTCTCATTTAAGGAAAACTCTGAATATACTTCCTCATAAGAACTTACTGTTTCTAATATTTCTACAGTCGGTGAACCTGGATAAGCTGCTGCAATCCTTCCTCCAGCTTCATAAAATCCTCTTGCTACTGCCTGATTTCCTGTTAAAACTTTTTTCATATACTTCCCTCCTTAAGGCTTTTTTACCCTAATACGGAAGTTTAAAAAATAAAAAAATCCATTGTAGACCTAATCTACAATGGATAACTATCTTCTGCGTCTTTTTTTATTATTCTTTTTAGGATTAAATTTCTTTTTCCCTGGCTTAGAAGTCTTCTTTTTCTTGCTCTTAGACTTAAAGTCTTCCCTTCTTCTTTCTGCCTTCCTATCTCCTTCAGTAATAAAACTTACTGCAACTCCGTCCTCACCGATTCTTCCTGTTCTTCCGATTCTGTGTATATAGCTTACTTCCTTCCCTGGCATATCATAGTTAAAGACATGGGTTACACCATCTATATCTAAGCCTCTAGCAGCTAAGTCAGTTGCTACTAAAAATTGAGTTTTTAACTCGCTAAACTCTCTAATAGCTTGATTCCTCTTAGCCTGACTTAAATCCCCATGAAGTTCGTCTGAGTTATAGCCTAGTTTTTTCAATTCCCTATTTAATTGGCTAACTCTCTTTTTTGTCCTACAAAATATTATAGCCATAAAAGGATTATTTTCTTCTATATAGTCTATCAGGGCTGAAAACTTTTCACTTTCCTTAACATGAATTTTTTCTTCCTCTATATTATCTAAAATCCTTCCTTCATCTGAAGTTTGGTATTTTAAAGGACTCTTCATATATCTTCTAGTTACTCCCTTTACCGTATTAGACATGGTAGCTGAGAATAAGAGAGTTTGTCTTTGCTTATTAGCTTTAGATATAATGGTTTCTACATCGTTAAGAAAACCCATATTCATAATCTCATCAGCTTCATCTATAACTAGAAAATCTAAATCCTTTAAGCTAATTGTTCCCCTATCTAAATGGTCTAAAAGTCTTCCTGGAGTAGCTATCACTATATCCGGGTCCCTTTTAAGACCTCTTATTTGCCTATTTACATCCTGACCACCATATACATCTAATATTTCTAAGGATTTTACACTTGCATATTTTTTTGTCTCACTAGTTATCTGCCTAGCTAACTCCCTAGTAGGAGTTATAATCAAAGCCTTAATACCTTCCTTATCTGGATCAATATTCTCAATCATAGGTAAAACAAAAGCAAGAGTCTTCCCACTACCTGTTTCTGATTGCCCTATTAAATCATGACTCTCTATAATCTTAGGTATAGTCATAGCTTGAATCTTTGTAGGAGTCTCTATCCTTTCCTCTTCTAACTTTAATACAATTTCTTCACTTAATCCTAAATTTCTAAAATCTTTCATAATACTTCCTCTTTTCTATACTCTTTTAAGGTCTTCAACCTCTTCATCAGTTAGATATCTCCAATAACCTATTGGCGTACTTCCTAAATGGATATTTTTTATCCTAACTCTCTTTAGGGCTACAACTTCATAGCCAAGATTAGCACACATACGTCTAATTTGTCTATTTAAGCCTTGGGTTAAAATTATTCTAAATTCATTTTTAGATAACTTTTCAACAGTACACTTTTT
>JASKZW010000061.1 GCA_030147425.1 Tissierellales bacterium | reverse complement strand
CCTTAGTTTTGCATCTAAGTTTGATAAAGGTTCATCTAATAATAAAACCTTAGGATTTACTATTAGTGCCCTTGCAAGAGCAACCCTTTGCTGCTGTCCCCCACTTATGTCAGAAACCTTTTTATCCTTTTGGTCCAAAAGTTCTACTAAATCTAAATACTCTTCTCCAAGTTTCAAAGCATCTTTTTTATTATAGCCCTTAAATTTTAAACCATAAATTACATTTTCTATTACATTCATATGAGGAAAAAGTGCATAGGATTGAAATACAGTAGATACTGGCCTTTCTTCCGGACTTATATTAGTGTAATCTTTTTTATCAATATATATTTTACCACTATCTGGATTCAAAAACCCTCCTATCATTCTTAAAGTTGTAGTCTTTCCACAACCACTGGGACCTAAAATACAAAGTAAGTCCCCCTTCTCCACTGAGAAGCTTAAGTCATCAATTATTTTTTTACTTCCAAAAGATTTATTTAAATTTTTAATTTCTAGATACATTTTTATCCTCCAAAATAAATTTTGAAAACACTATATTTACCAAGAGAGTTATTAATATTATTAAACAAGCTATTGCCGATCCTACCCCATACTTACCTGTTTGAATAGCATCAAACATTACTAGGGTTGCTAATTTCCTACCTGGATAAACTAAGAATATAATTGATCCAACTGTAGTCATTGTAGATGTAAAGCCATTTATAAAGCTTACTAAAAAAGATCTTTTAGACATAGGAGATACTATATCCTTTAGAACAAAGAAATCTCCCCCTCCTAGGTCCTTTCCAGCATCTAGAACCTGAGGATTAATTTGCCCCATACCTGCTGTATTTACCTTAATAGGCATAGTAAGCTGTTTAAAAATACAGTTTAATATAACTATAAGGCTGGTACCTGTAAGTTCTAAAGGCTTATTGTTAAAAGCTAGGATATAACCTATACCAAAAAAAGTTCCTGGTATAATATAAGGCATGGTTGCAAAAAAGTCTAATAACTTCATTCCCTTTAACTTTCTTATTTCCATATAGTAAGCCATTATAAATCCTATAAAGGCACTTAGCAATCCTGCAATCAAGGAGTAAACTATACTCCTAATGAAACTATCTAAATTATAATCCTTTACAGCCTTAATATATTCACCTGTAAATTTTAATTTGCCATAACTTCTCTTTGTTAAAGCTGATACAAATATAGATATATATTGAAGAAGCATAGCCAACAAAAATACAAAAGTTATAACTTTCACTAGAAAAGGAAAGAACCCTTTTAACTTTAAACTTGTCTCTTCTTGCCTAGAAATATCATTACCTACGGCTATATTATTTTCCTTCATAAATGCTCTATAAATCAAAAATACAATAATAGATGGAATAAATAATAAAATACTCATAGTTGATGCCATAGATAAGTTAGAATAGGCTATTACATTTAAATAAGCTTCTGTTGCTAAAACATTAAAGTTTCCACCTATATTCATAGGAGTTCCAAAATCTGCTAAGGATCTTATAAAGGTCAAAAGAGCTACAACTAAAATCCCCGGCCTCATTAATGGCAAAACTACTTTCCTTATTGTATAGGATGAACTTGCTCCAAGATCTAAGGAACCATCTATTAGATTCTTATTTATACCCTGAATAACCCCAATAAGTATTAGGGCATTTAAAGATCCATAGCTTAGACTTTGCATTGATACAATTCCTTGCCAACCATAAGTATTCATAGTTAAGCCTAATAATCTATGGGTTATAAAGCCCCTTCTTCCGAATAAATTTATATAAGCCAAGGAAGATACAAAAGGTGGTGAAATCATTGTCAGCATTAGGACAAAAGTAAGTAGATTTCTAAGCCGTCTATTAGAAAAGCTTATATAAATTGATACAGATGTGGCTATTATTGTTGATACTATAGTTGTCATAAAGGCTACAAATAAACTATTATATAAAAGTTTTTTATTTGTTTTAAATAACTTATTATACATTTCCAGTGAGAACTTTCCATCAATAATAAAACTATTTTTTATAACACTTACTATAGGATATAGTATAAAAACTAGAACTGAAATTACTAGTAAAGCTATTAAAAAATAATCTATCAATTTATAAAAACGAGCATCCAGACTGGATACTCGTTTTTTTCCCTTATTCATCTGAGTCATCAGATTTTTCTCCTGCTAGTTTTTCCCACTTTTCTAAGATTTCTTCTCTTTGTGCTCCAAACATTTCTACATCTTGTTCTAATAACTTGTCCACTGGAAATGTTGAATCTAAACCTTCTAAGCTAGGTTTGATTATTTTAACTGTATCTTTATTGTCTATTCTAGCAACTTCCCTTAGGTTCTCATCTTGGTAGAACCATGATATAAATTTCTTAGCTCCTTCTGGGTTATTTGAATTTTTAAATATTGCAACTCCCTCAGGGATCCACGGTATTCCATCTTCAGGATATACTAAACTTATATTTTGCTCTTCAACCATTTCTTCTAAACTATTATCCATTGGAGTAATACCTATAGTTGCTTCTCCTGCCAATGTTTTATCTTTTGGATCTGAACCTCTTTTTGTGTAGAATGGGATGTTTTTATTTAATTCTTCAAAATACTTCCATCCATCTTCTTCACCTTTATTCTGTAATAAAGCATTTACAACCCCATAATTAGTTCCAGATATAGCTGGATTTGACATTAAAATTTCATCTTTATAAGCTGGATTTGTTAAGTCGTCCCAAGATTCTGGCATTGGCATACCATTTTCCTCTAAAATATCATTGTTTACTATAAATCCTACAACAGTTAGACCTTTAGTAAACCAATAATTTTCTGGGTCCTTATAAGGTTCCACTATTTCTTCTGAACCTTCAAACTCATATTGCTCTAATAATCCTTCTTCCTTGGCTTCCATGAAGGCATCTACACCCCCACCAAACCAAACATCTGCCATAGGCTTTCCACCCTCAGCCTTTGTTCTTGATAAAACTTCTCCTGAGGACATAGACAAGAATTCTACTTTTATACCTGTTTCTTCAGTAAACTTATCAAATAATTCCTTGTACTTTTCTGATGTAGCTACTATATTTATAGTAGTTCCTTCAAGGTCATCGCCTTCTTCATCTTCTTCATTTTCTACATCTTCTACAACTTCTTCATTTTCTACTGGATCTTCTTTAGCAGTTTCTGTTTCTTGATTTGAACAACCTGCTAAAAATACTGATAGCACTATTGTTAATAGTAGTAAAGATAAAATTCTTTTCTTTTTCATTAGATTTCCTCCTTTTAATTTTACTGCCATATATGAGTATACCCAAATTTTTTCTTTTTTTCAATTTACTTGCTCTTATTAATATTTTCTATAAGTAATATTTCTTTATTAAGTTTATCTATATATCCTTATTATTTTTTCCTACTGTGATAATATTATACTATAATTCCTTTTTATAAATTTAGGATATTGGAGGTAATATTATGATTATAGATACCCATATACATGGTACAAAGTATTCATGTGACAGCAGTATTATGTTAGATGAAATTATAGATACAGCAAAAAACAGAGGTTTAGACGGCATATGTATTACTAACCATGAAAATAATGATTTAAGAAATGATATTGGAGACTCTAAAATTATAGATGATATTCTTGTTATTGTTGGTGCAGAAATTTTAACTAATCAAGGGGATATTTTAGTTTTTGGTGTTAGAGACTTACCTAAGCAAAAAATTGATGCCAAGGATTTACTTGAGATTGTAGAAAAAAATAAGGGGGTAGCTATACCAGCCCATCCTTTTAGAACTAATAACAGAGGGCTAGGAACTTATATAGAAGAGGTTGCCCATCTTATAGACGGAGTTGAGTCTTTTAATGGCAGTACAACTACACACCACAATCTACATGCTTATGCCCTTGCTGCAGAATTAAAACTTGCTTCTTTTGGTGCTAGTGATGCCCATGTATTAAAACAAATTGGTGTATATGCTACTAAGTTCTATCAAGATATAAAAAACCAAGATGACTTTATAAAAGCTATCAAATCTAGGAATTTTCATCCTGTTATGTGGATTGATGGTAAGTATGAAAATTTAAGTTATAATTATGCAAAAAACAGAGTAGTTAACCTATAATCAAGGCCTGAGGCCTTGATTTTTTTGCGTTTTGCTGTTATACTTATACTTATAAAAAAATATCGTGGATGAACGATGCAGGAAATATTTTTAAGTAAATAACCGAAGGAGCAAAAAATAGGCCTCACCAACTTATTTTGAAACTCTCAGGTACCGATACTGCATTGGGACACAATCTCTGGAGAGTGTTAGTCTTGGACTAACCATCGAAGAAGCAATCTATTTTTATAAAATAGGGAAACTTTCAGATCAAAGGACAGAGGAATAGAGTGACACTCTATTCCCTGTCCATTTTTTTTAATATGGAGGGATTTTATGTTTGTAATTATTAAAGGTATAGGATTATTAGTTATCACTTTAATTTTCTTTTCACTTTTTACTTTCAAGGCTCCTAAGGGAGATAAAGCAATGTCAGGTCTTGCTGGCGCAGCATTAGCAAGTTTTTTGGTTGAAGCTATTCACAAATATATTAGTGGTGATTTTTTAAACATAGCTTTCCTAAAAGACGTAGGTACTTCAGCTGGTAGCTTGGCTGGTACTGCAGCTGCTTCCCTAGTTGTTTTAAGTATGGGTGGAAATCCAATATTTGCCCTAGTGGCAGGAGTTGCTCTTTCCGGTATTGATATATTACCAGGATTTTTAGCTGGTTATGTAATAGGGCTTATTGCTCCTATTATTGAAGAGAAACTTCCTGATGGGGTTGATACTATTTTTGGTGCCTTACTGATAGCACCTTTAGCTAGACTGATTGGAGTTGTTACTACTCCATCAATTGAAGCTACTCTAGCAGTAGTTGGTAATGCAGTTACAGCTGCAGCTAATACTTCTCCTATTATTATGGGATTCTTACTAGGAGGAATGATTAAGATAATATGTACATCTCCACTAAGCTCTATGTCAATAACAGCTATGTTAGGTCTAACTGGACTACCAATGGGTATAGCTGCTGTTGCTAGTTTTGGAGGAGCTTTTACAAATGGAGTTGTTTTCAAAAGAATGAAGATTGGAGATAAGAGTAATATTTTAGGTGTTATGCTTGAGCCACTTACTCAAGCCCATATAATAACCAAAAATCCAATTCCAATATTTTTCTCTGACTTTATAGGTGGTGGACTAGCCGGTGTTATTGCAGCTAAATTTGAGATTATTAATAATGCTCCAGGTACAGCTGCTCCAATCCCAGGATTATTAGCACCTTTTGGTTTTAACCCACCATTAAGAGTATTACTTGTTATGGTACTAGCTGCTATAGCAGGTATAATTGGAGGTTATATAGGCACTAGCATAATAATGTATGTTCAAGGTGAGGACGCATTAAAAGTTAATACTGATGAAAACGCTATTGCTGAAGAAAATTTATAAGCTAATATTAAAAGGCAGAAGAATCTGCCTTTTTTTATGCATAAATTTAGTCAAAAAAATAGTGGACAGGATATCCTGTCCACTATTTTTATAAGTAAGTCTATAAGCCGTGTTCTGTTTTGATGATCATCTATCTAGATCTACTGTTACCAGTAAATTCATGCGACCTACCTTTAGAAGCACAGCAGGCTACTGTTTTTTTAGCTTCATTTTGGTCTTGCTCCAGATGGGGTTTACATAGCCAAATAGTCACCTATTTGCTGGTAAGCTCTTACCTTACCATTCCACCCTTACCTGTTCAAAAACAGGCGGTATCTTTCTGTTGCACTATCCTTAAGGTTGCCCTTACTGGACGTTATCCAGCATCTTGCCTTATGGAGCACGGACTTTCCTCATGCCTAAAGCACGCGATCATCCAACTTACTTACCTTATAGATTATATCATATTAACCCATATTAAACAATAAGTAGACTTTAAGATAATTTATTTGTACAATATTCTATCACAGTTTTCACATTGTACAATATCTTTATTATTAACCTTCTCCCTAATATATATAGGTAAAATCATATTACATCCTAAACACCTATCCCCATCTATTTTTACTATAAATTTACTTCTTTTCGATAAGCTTTTATAGAGTCGTAATACAGATTCATCTAGGTCTAGTAATATCTTTTCCCTTTCATCCTTTAACTTTGAAAGATCAGAATCTAATGATCTTAGTGTCCTCTCTATTTTTTCCTCTTTCTTTTCTATCTTTGATTTTAAGTCTTTTATATTTTTTTTATTTAAATTTAATTCTGACTTTAAAATCTCTAACTTATCAATTTCAACTAAATAGGAACTTTCTAAATCAGAAACAAGATTTTTCAGCCTTGAGTTTTCCTCATTTAATGACTCTAACTTTTTTAAGTCTGTTATTTTGCCACTATAAAGTTCTTCATTATTAAATTCTAAATTAAAATATTCATCCTTTAATTGTGAATTTAGCTTTAAAATTGTTTCTTCCTTCTTTAATACCTCTTCTGATAAATTATTCTTATTTTCTAAACAAATATCTAATTTCTTTTTACAATTTTCAATATCAGAAAAGCTCTCCATTTTCTCTAGTTCCTTATTTAGATTCTTAATCTTTAAATCTATAGACTGTAGCTCTAATAAGAGTTGAATATTATTCATTTAAATACCCCCAATTTAATAGATAGAATAAAGTGGACTACTCTCCCTGTATATATCTATACTCATTTCTTTAAACACATTAAATAGTTTCTCCTTTAGCTTATCCAATATTAGTTTCTCTGTATGATAGTGTCCAGCATCAACTAAAATAAGTCCTAATTCCTCAGCTAATTGTGCATCATGATATTTAATGTCCCCTGTTATATACAAGTCTGCAGCTTTCTTATAGGCTTCTTCTATAAAGGATGCTCCACTGCCACCTAATAAGGCAACCCTACTAATTTTCTTATCTGTA
>JASKZW010000014.1 GCA_030147425.1 Tissierellales bacterium | reverse complement strand
TTGTTAAGTTGAGGAAAAAGTTAGGTCCTATAGGTTTGAGGGCCTATTTGAATACTCTTGTGAAGACTGTGTTTTCTTCTTTGCTTATGGGCTTAGTTGTATATTTAGTGTATAATAAAGGGATAGGCATCTTGCCTAAAAGGGAAGTTTTTGACCTAATTATATTTTTATTGTCTATACTTTTAGGTATTTTGATTTATTTTGTTCTTTGTTTGGCCCTGGGTATAGATGAGTTAAAGGATATGGTCGGAGAGTTTGCTAGGAGAAAAAATAAATAGGAGTGATTGTATGTTGTTTGTTATACTACTATTTTTGAAAATATTATTATTTATGAATATAACTAATGTCCAGTATAACAAGTTTTGGGTTTTTGGAATTTCAGCTCTTTTTATACTTTTTATATATTCAATAATATATTTTGGAAAATGGAAGAAGAAAGATAGGAAGGGTTTGATAGTTTATTTTATCCTGTCTAGTATATTGCTTATAGATGTGGTTCATTTTGGTTATTTTAATACTCTTCCATCGGTGAAGATGTTGAGCCAGGTTGGACAGGTGGCGGCGGTTAAGGATAGTGTTAAGTTTCTTTTAACTTTCGAGAATCTTTTGATGTTAATAGATTTGCCGATTTTGATAGGACATTTTGTATGGAAGAAGAGGAAAGGGGATTTGGATTCGGATCCTATATATAATGTAGATACTAGGAAAACTAGGAAGCTTTATTTTCTAGTGCCTCTTTCTTTGGCCTTAGTGATTGGCTTGTCCCTAGGCTATTTGTTTAAGGCTGATAAGTATATGTCTGTTGCTAATCAGGAACTTTTTCTTTTTCATGCTAGGGATATAAAGCAGGCCTTTTCAGGTGATATGATTGAGGCTACTGATATAGATAGTATGAAGACTGTTATAGAGGATGCCCAGGAAAGGGCAAGGTTAAAGGAGGGTAAGCATACAGGTTTAGCTAAGGGGAAGAATTTGATAGTTTTACAGGTGGAGGCCCTGCAGGAGTTTGCTGTTGGTTTAGATTATGATGGGCAGGAGATTACTCCTAATTTGAACAAGTTGGTGGCTGATAAGGGTACTATTTATTTTGACAATTATTATCAGTTGACTGGAAGGGGTAATACTTCTGATGCTGAGTTTATTTCTAATAATTCCTTGCATCCATCTATGAATGAGCCTTCTTATACTGAGTATGAGAATAATAGTTTTTATGGCCTTCCTTGGCTTTTAAGGGACAATGGCTATAGGGCTTGGGCTTTTCATGGTTTTGAGAGGGATTTTTGGAATAGGGACAGGGCTTATAAGAATCAAGGTTTTGAAAGGTTTGTTGCCCAGGATGATTTTGATTTGAATGAGATTATAGGTTTTGGTATTACTGATAGGGAGTTTTATAAGCAGTCTATGGATTATTTGAAGGAATTGGATCAGTTAGATGATAATCCTTTTTATGCTTTTATGGTTTCTTTGACTAGTCATAATCCTTTTAAGATGCCTAAGGCTTATCATCATATTGAGTTAAGGCCTGAGCATAAGGATACAATTTTAGGTGATTATTTACAGTCTATTCATTATGCTGATAGGACTATAGGTGAGTTTCTTGATATGTTGAAGGAGGATGGTCTGTACGAGGATACGGCTATAGCTATTTATGGGGATCATTTTGCTATAAATTCTATGGATGATGATACTAAGGAGCTTATGACTGATTTTCTAGGTTATCCTTATGAGGTTGATGAGATGATGAGGATTCCTTTGATTATTCATGTTCCTGGTGAGGAGATTAAGGAGACGGTTACTAGGGTTGGAAGTCAGCTGGATTTTTATCCTACGATAGCTAATATAATGGGCTATGATAACGAGAAGGGGCTGGTTTTTGGTAGGGACTTGTTGAATTATGAGGGTGAGAATATTGTTTCTCCTCAGACTCTTATGTTGAAGGGGTCTTTTATAAAGGATGAAGAGGTTTTTGTAATGTCCAGGGATGGGCTTTTTGAGAATAGTAGGGCTTATGAGTTAAGGTCTAAGAAGGATATAGAGGACTTGTCCCAGTATAGGACTGAGTATGACGAGGTTATAAGGGAGATTAATGCTTGTGATTATTTCTTGAAGTTTGATATGTTTAAGCCTCTTCTTGAGGGCAAGGACTTGGCTAGTATTCTTTCTTCTGTAGGGGATGCTGAGAGAAGGTCTAATATAGGGGAAGAAATTGTGAGTGTGGAGCCTAGTTTTGAAGCTTTGGATGAGAAGGTGGCTGAGGGTAAGAAGTATTTAAGGACTAATTTGCATTTGGATACTAGTGGCAAGGAAGAGGAGTGGGCTAGGTTTGGTGATAGTAGCTTCTTGGAGTTGGCAGATTGGTTAAGGGATAATCCTGATGTGCATTTAATGTTGTATGCTGAGAAGCCTGAGCAGGTAGGTAGGGTTTTTGATAATGTTACTAAGTTTAGTGAGGATGTAATTGATCAGCTTACTGTTGAAATTTATGATATAGCTCATTATGTTGGGGTATCTAAGAAGGGAATTGAAGTATTTTTAGATATTAGGGGTAAGGATAGTTTAAGTGATGACGACTTAGAGGATATTATACAGAGATTTGATTTGGATTATGTAGGAATGGATGAGGAAAGGGCAAAGTCAGGTAGTCCGGAGTTTTTGAATGATTTAGGGGTTTTCTCTTATGTTTATGATTTGGATGGGGAAATACCTAAGAAATATTTGAAAAAGAAGGGTGTAGAAGGCTTTGTTAATTAAATATTACAAAGATTTTGAAAATGTAATATTCTTGTAATAGATTTTTTAAAAAAAATCATGTATAATGCTTATTAAGTCGATAAAATTTTATATTACATCTACATGACAATCATTGACCTGTTATGAAATAGGTGTTATAATGTCATGTAGAAGACAGACAAATGTCTGAAAGAAAATATTTTAAAAAATCAAGGAGGTCTTTTAAAGATGAAGAAACGTATATCACTACTTTTAGCGGTAGTAATGGTATTGAGTTCATTCGCATCAGTATTTGCTTCAAATACTCTTGTTATAACAGAGTATGAAAAAGTAGCAGCAGACTACTTAAAAGCAAATGACATCCTAAAGGGAGATGGCGATGACCAATTACTAGGAGATGGATTAAGAAGACAAGATTCAGTAGTATTATTAAGTAGGTTAATGGACAAGGAAGCGGAGGCGGAAAGCCACGAGTTAGTTGAAGAAGCTGAAAAGTTCAAAGACTTACCAAACAACCCATTTTATGAATCAGTAATATCATGGGGAGTTGCAAATGATTATTACAAAGGAACTTCAGGAACAACATTTGCACCATATAAAGAAATAAGTGCACAAGAATATGCAATGGTTCTTTTAAGAGCATTAGGATACACTGATGTAGAGTATGCTGACGCTTATGAAGTTGCTGAAGAATTAGGTTTATTAAAGCATGTAGATGTT
>JASKZW010000145.1 GCA_030147425.1 Tissierellales bacterium | reverse complement strand
TGAATGAAGGCCATAAGAAGTTGCTACTCCTTCCTCAAAGGAAATTATTGATCCTTCTTCTCTTTTTCCTATATCGCCCTTATATCTTTCATAGCCCTGGAAGTTTGAGTTTAGAATACCCTCACCCTTAGTATCTGTCATAAACTCTTGTCTATACCCTATAAGTCCCCTAGAAGGGATTGAAAACTCTAAACGAGTATAGCCTCCATTAGACTCAGACATGCTTTTAAGCTCTCCCTTACGAGCTCCTAACTTCTCTATTACTACTCCTATAAACTCTTCAGAAACATCTATTACAGCTGTTTCCATTGGTTCATATAGCTTCCCATCTATTTCCTTGTACAATACTTCTGGTTTGGATACTTGGAACTCATAAAGCTCCCTTCTCATATTCTCAATTAAAACAGATAGGTGCAATTCTCCCCTACCAGATACCTTAAAGCTATCTGTTGAGTCAGTTTCTTCTACCTTTAAACTCACATCTGTTTGTAATTCTTTCATTAGCCTAGCCTTAATCTGTCTTGATGTTAGGTACTTACCATCCTGACCTGCAAAAGGGCTATTATTAACTGAAAAAGTCATTGATATTGTAGGCTCTGATATTTTAACAAAAGGCAAGGCCTTAGGATTATCTAGGTCACATATAGTATCTCCTATACTTATACCCTCAACTCCAGCAACAGCTATAATATCTCCTACTTTTCCTTCCTCAATTTCTACCCTGTCTACACCTTTAAACTCATGAATCTTAGTTATGTGAACCTTTTTATTCTTATCCTTATCATTATAATTTACTATTTCACATTCCTGCCCCAGTCTTATTTTACCACTAGTTATCCTTCCTATACCTATCCTACCAATATATTCATTATAATCTATAGTGGATATTAATAATTGTAAAGGTGCATCTTCATCCCCTTCTGGACAAGGTATATGGTCTAATATAGTATCAAACATATCACTCATGTCTTCTTTTTTGACATTATAATCATCACTAGCCCAGCCATCTCTTCCAGATGCATATATAAAAGGTGAGTCTAGATATTTCTCATCGGCTCCCATGTCTATAAATAGATCTAAAACTTCATCTATAACTTCTTCTGGCCTAGCTTCTGGCCTATCAATTTTATTTATGGCTATAATAACCTTTAAATCTAATTCGAAAGCCTTACTTAATACAAAACGTGTCTGAGGCATAGGACCTTCAAAAGCATCTACTAAAAGTATAACTCCGTCCACCATTTTTAGTACCCTCTCTACTTCTCCTCCAAAGTCCGCGTGGCCTGGCGTATCAATTATATTAATCTTTGTATCCTTATAATTAATTGAAGCATTCTTTGAAAAAATGGTAATACCTCTTTCCCTTTCTATATCATCTGAGTCCATTACCCTATCCTTTACAGCTTCATTTTCCCTGAAAATTCCACTGTCTTTTAACATACTATCTATTAAAGTTGTTTTCCCATGGTCTACATGGGCAATAATAGCTATATTTCTAATATCTTTTATTTTTTTATTAGACATAAAATCACTTCCACTCTCTTATTAATATTTAAACTTTTAACAAGGTAAATCTTATCACATATTAACTTAAAAAAATAGTAAACTAATTTAAAAAAGATGACATAATGTCATCTTTAGTTAATATATTTAGTAGCTTTTACCTTATTCCCTTCTATAGTTAATTCATCAACCAATCCCTTTACTATTACCAGGCCTCTACCATATGATTCTAGCCTATTAGGGTCATATATGTCAAAATTATAATCTATTCCTAGTCCCTCGTCCTCTACCTCTATAGATACAGCCTCCTTGTCAACGACTATAGTTACTTTTACATCTTTTTCTTTCTTACACTTATTTCCATGAATAACTCCATTAATTATAAGTTCATTTAAAACAATTCTTATGTCAAACAATAAACTCTCATCCTCAATAACTTTCTCAAGTTCAGCCAGCCTACTTGTTATATAGTTTCTTGTTTCTTCTAAACTACTAGATATCGAATCACTATGCATATATGACATACTCCACACCTGCCTATTCTACTTATGTAAATCTACAGAAATTTTTACCCATTAATAATGTTTTTAATCTTTTTTAAAGTTCTATGCTATAATATATATTATAAACTTTTAAAAAATTTAAGTTTATATTCTATATAAAAGGGTATATTTTATGTAGAATACATTTACATTTGAAAGGAGCAATTATTATGGACAAATACGTATGCGAACCATGTGGATGGGTTTATGATCCAGCTGAAGGAGATCCAGATAATGGAGTAGAACCTGGTACAGCTTTTGAAGACATACCAGAAGATTGGGTTTGCCCATTATGTGGAGCACCTAAGGATATGTTTGTAAAGCAAGACTAGTTGTCTTTAGTAAAAGCAGCAATCTTTGATTGCTGCTTTTATTTATTTAAAATACTTTCTAATTGTCCTAAAGCCTTGCTTTTATTTTTCCTATCTTCTGATGAATATGGAACTATTAGTTCCCTATCAGAAACGCCTAGTGTTGACTGAATTAATTTTAAACTTTTTGATAACTGACTATTTTTTATCTTATCTTGCTTCGTAGCTAATACTACTCCATTATAGCCAAAGCTTTTTATAAAATTATACATTTGCACGTCCTGTTCTGTTGGCTTATGTCTTATATCAACTACTTGGATTATATCAGTTAAATTTTCCCTAGTATTTAAATATTCATTTATAATATTTGCCCATTTTTCCTTTTCTGACTTAGATACCCTAGCATAACCATAGCCTGGAAGGTCTACTAATCTAAATCTTTCATCTATATTATAAAAGTTTATAGTTCTGGTTTTGCCAGGAGTTTTACTTGTTCTAGCTATCCTTTGATTGGATACAGAATTTATAAAAGATGATTTTCCTACATTTGACCTTCCTGCTAAAGCTATTTCAGGAAGATTGGCAGCAGGATACTGGTCAGAGTATACTGCTACCTTTTCTAAACTAACATTTTTTATATTTAACATTTTAATCTTCCCCTTTTTCTAGAAGAACCATATCTAAAACTTCATCAAACTTATTTACTAATCTAATATCTAGATCCCTTAGGATATTAGCTGGTATTTCTTCTAAGTCTTTTTCATTCTCCTTAGGAATTATAATTTTCTTTATTCCCTTTCTATTTGCTGCTAAGACTTTTTCCTTTATACCTCCAACAGGTAGAACCCTACCTCTTAAGGTAATTTCCCCAGTCATAGCAATCCCTTCATCTATTTTTCTATTGCTAAGAACTGAAACGCAAGCTGTAGCCATAGTTATACCTGCAGATGGACCATCTTTAGGTGTTGCTCCCTCAGGTACATGAATATGAAGGTCTACCTTCTCATGAAAGTCTTCGTCTATGCCTAACTCCTCTGCATTAGCCCTAATATAGGAAAGTCCTGCTAGAGCTGATTCTTTCATTACATCCCCTAGTTTACCTGTTAGCTGAACCTTACCCTTCCCCTTCATCTTATTAACTTCTATAGAAAGAGTTTGGCCTCCTACAGCTGTCCAGGCTAAACCTGTTGCAACCCCTACTTCATTTAAGCTATGCTCAACTTCTGGATATTTCTTTATACCTAGGAAGTTATGAAGGTTAGATATAGTGACCCTAACTGTATCAATCTCTTCCTCAACTATTCTTATAGCTGCCTTTCTACAAATCTTACCTATTTCCCTTTCCAGGTTTCTAACTCCTGCCTCTCTTGTATAATCTTTTATTATAGATTTTAGGGCTGAATCTGATATTTGTAAACTTTCTTCCTTTAAGCCATTTTCCTTCATCTGTTTTGGTATTAGATATCTTTCTGCTATTTTAAATTTTTCCTCTTGAGTATAGCT
Source organism: Tissierellales bacterium (assembly GCA_030147425.1). Next base: position 174 of record JASKZW010000145.1, on the reverse strand, counting down.
GGATATCTCTATAACTTCCATCCTATCTAGCAAAGGTCCTGGTATGGTAGCTAGACTATTTGCTGTAGTCAGGAAGAAAACATTTGATAAGTCAAAAGGAACTTCTAAGAAGTGATCCGTAAAAGTATCATTTTGCTCTGGGTCTAGTACTTCTAAAAGAGCACTTGCTGGATC
>JASKZW010000057.1 GCA_030147425.1 Tissierellales bacterium | reverse complement strand
GAAGATGGAGTTGACTTTTTAACAATTCATGTAGGTATGAACAAGGAAACTATGGATATTTTTAAAAGAAATGAGAGGGTAACTAATATAGTTTCTAGGGGAGGATCTTTACTTTATGCTTGGATGGAATTAAACAATAAGGAAAATCCATTTTTTGAGTATTATGATGAACTTTTAGATATTTGTGTAGAATATGATATGACAATAAGTTTAGGAGATGCTTTAAGGCCAGGAAGTATAGCAGATGGAACAGACGCAGCTCAAATAGCAGAATTAAGAGTTCTTGGCGAATTAACTAAGAGAGCCTGGGAAAAAAATGTTCAGATAATAATTGAAGGGCCAGGACATATAAAGATAGATGAGATAGCAACAAATGTTCAGTTACAGAAAAAACTTTGCCATGGAGCACCTTTCTATGTTTTAGGGCCTATTGTAACAGATATAGCACCAGGCTATGATCATATAACATCAGCTATAGGAGGAGCTATTGCCGCATCCCATGGAGTTGACTTTTTATGCTATGTAACACCGGCAGAACACTTAAGACTTCCAAGTCTAGAGGATATGAAGGAAGGTATAGTAGCTTGTAAGATAGCAGCCCATGCAGGAGATTTAGCTAAGGGAGTAAAGGGTGCTGAAGAGTGGGACTTAGAAATGAGCCATGCTCGTAGGGAATTAGATTGGGAGAAAATGTTTAGCTTGGCCATAGATGAAGAAAAACCTAGAGAATATAGAAAATCATCCTTGCCAGAATATGATGATACATGTACAATGTGTGGAAAAATATGTGCAGTTAGGAATATGAATAAAATAATGGCAGGAGAAGATGTTACTATATTGGAAGATTAGTACATAAACAAAGCTATAGTTTTTTAAAGCGAGTATTTGAAAAAATACTCGCTTTTTTTATCGATATTTCTTGTAATCTAGTCTTCTAAGTTATAAAATTAACTTACTGGAGGTGGTAGTATTCAAGTTTGGTTAATGGTTTTTGTAATATCAATGATTGTCGAATTAGTAACTTTATCCTTAGTATCAGTTTGGTTTTCTATTGGTGCTATAGTGGCTATATTATTTAACTACCTAAAGTTTGATATAGTCATACAAATCATAGGATTTCTTGTCGGAAGCTTTTTAACCTTTTTAATATTTAGACCTATATTAAAAAAGCAGATTGAAGGAGAAAAAGTAAGGACTAATTATGACAGATTAATAGGCAAAAAGGGCCAGGTTATAAAGGCTATAGAAGCAGAGGATTTTGGCCAGGTTAGGGTAGAAAATCAACTTTGGTCAGCAGTAGAGAAAAATAACTTAACTTTAGAAGAAGGAAAAATGGTAAAAGTGTTAGGTATTAGTGGAGTTAAGCTTATAGTAGAAGAATATAAGGAGGAGGTTTAGTATGGGAGCAGTTTTAATAGGATTATTTATTTTACTTTTAATTGCCATAGTAGCAAATGTTAGGATAGTCCCTCAGGCAACAGCTTTTGTAGTAGAGAGGCTAGGAGGCTATCAGGGCACTTGGCATGTAGGTATGCATGTAAAGGTTCCATTTATAGATAGGATAGCTTGTAAGGTAAGTTTAAAGGAACAGGTAGTAGATTTCCCACCACAACCAGTAATCACCAAAGATAATGTAACTATGCAAATTGATACTGTAGTTTATTACAGTATTACTGATCCAAAATTATACACTTATGGGGTTAACAATCCCTTAATGGCTATAGAGAATTTAACAGCAACTACTTTAAGAAATATAATAGGGGATTTAGAATTAGATGAGACTTTAACATCCAGGGATGTAATAAATACAGAGTTAAGAGCGGTTTTAGATGATGCAACTGATCCATGGGGAATAAGGGTTAGTAGGGTTGAATTAAAGAATATAATACCACCTAAAGAAATTCAAGATGCAATGGAAAAACAAATGAAGGCAGAAAGGGAAAGAAGGGAAAAAATCTTAAGGGCTGAAGGAGAAAGAGAATCAGCTATTCTTATAGCAGAAGGTAATAAAGAATCTTCTATCCTAAATGCAGAAGCAGAGAAAGCAGCTGAAATCTTAAGGGCTGAGGCAGACAAGGAAGTAGCTATTAGACGTTCTGAGGGGGAAGCAGAGGCTATATTAAAGATTCAACAGGCTAGGGCTGAAGGAATTAGAATGATAAGAGAGTCAGACTTAGATGATAAGGTTCTTGCTTTAAGATCCTTAGAAGCCTTTGAGAAAGTTGGAGATGGAAAGTCAACTAAGATAATTATTCCAAGTGAAATACAAAATTTAGCATCCTTAGTAGCTTCTATAAAGGAAGTATCTGAAGATTAAAAAGACCCTTTAAAGGGTCTTTTATTTTACTTGTTTTTGTAGGCTCCTAGGTTAGTATCCTCAATTTGGTCTGCAAGTCTTATTGAGTCACAGATAATTGATGCCATTTTATGTTCCTCTAAGCTGTGAACTCTTACTACATCTACTCCTAAGAAACTTGCAATTCCTGTTAAAAAGGCTGAGCTATAGTCACGGTTTCTAAAGCCTTCCTCTGTATCAGGATCTATATTAAAACCATTTTCCTCTAATATGTTGCAAATAAATCTCTTTCTAGACACTCCAAGAAAAATCTGATGCCCCATTCTGTGTATCTTCTCTATATCTCTTATTAGGATAAGATTTTCTTTTTTAGTTAGGCCAAATCCTATCCCAGGGTCTAGCATAATTCTTTCCCTATCTAAATTTGCTTTTTCTGCTCTGTCTAAAGATTTTTTAAAATACAAATCCATAATATTATTAATATCCATAGTCTTAAAAGATTCAAGTTCTTCTTTGGAAAATGGATTTTCCCCAAACTTTGGAAAAATCTTTGAGCCAGGATGTTCTGGTCTAGCGATTACAGGGTTAAACATCAGTATAGCTCCAGCATCAGAATTTCCAATTACCTGGGCCATTTTAGGATCACCTAGTAGGCCTGTAATATCATTAATAATATCAGCGCCAGCATCTATAGCTGCTTGGGCTACATCAGCCTTCCAAGTATCCACAGATATAGGTGTATCTGTAAGTTTCTTTATCCCCTTAATAACAGGAACAATTCTATTAATCTCATCTTTAGAATCAACTGGTGTACTTCCTGGACGAGTAGATTCTCCTCCAATATCTAGAATATCTGCTCCATTTTCAACTAGGTCAAGGGCATGTTTTATAGCCTTTTCCTTTCCGTAATATTTTCCTCCATCAGAAAAAGAATCAGGAGTAACATTTACAATGGAACAGATTTTAGTTTTACCACCAGATTCAAAAGATTTATCTTTAAATCTAAAAATTAAATTTGACATTTCTCAACCTCCTATCATACTTTACAAGTACCCTAATAGCTTCCACCAAGGGAAGTATATGGCTATTAAAATTAAAAAACTAAAGAAAGTCATAAATATTCCAAATTTTAAGAGATGTTTATCTGTATAATAATTTTTACCTGAACCAATCATCATAGTAGCATGATGAAAAGGCAGTAAAAAATGTATATTTACCATAATATAAACTAGCAAGGTTATTACTAGCGGATTATAGTTTTGATTTATAGCCATAGGTATAAAAATAGGTAAAATTACTGACATAGTTGCAACAGATGATCCAATACATATATGTAGAATCATAGTTATTGCAGCCAAGCTAATTAAATAAATATTTGTTCCAGCTTGAGGTAGTAATAATTCAAGTTTGGAAAAAATAATATCAGTTATACCACTTTGCCCTAGTACCTTTCCTATACTAAAAGCTGTTGTTAAAAATAGAAGAAAGCCAGGATTTACTGATTTAAGATCTTCTTTCTTTAAAACCCCTATTATAAATAGGATTAAAACTCCTATTAAGGCACTAATCCAAGGGCTAATCTTATGGATGCTCTCTGTCATCCAAAAAGCTATAACAATTAGTATAGTAATAATACTAATAAATTGCTTTCTTTGATTAAGCTTATTAGTCATTTCACTACTATCTTTTATCATAGAACTATTAAAATAACTTAAGTCTTTTTTAAATATTAAACTTGTAAGAATCAAAACAAAAAATGAAGCAATTAAGCTAGGTAAGGCCATAAGTTTAAACCATTGGCTAAAGTCTAAGATACTGCTAACCTGATCACCTGAAAAATTAATAGCAGCATAATTTAGAACTATGTCCCCATTACTAAACATCATATAGGTCATAGTTATGGCTATAAAGCTATTGAAGATCAAGGCTTGCTTAGCCTTTTCTTCCTTTCTGTCACTAGCTTTAATTAGTGAATTGTAAATAGTTCCAACAATTATAACCCTAGCAAATGCTTGTGGAATAAGAAAAACTAGGATTATACCAAAAAAATAGGGTATAGTTAGGAGTTTAAATATATTATTTGAACTTTTTTTAAAAAGTTTAACAATATACTTATCTATAACCTGTGTTTTCATAATTCCTACAGATAGTAAAGTTGATGTTACTATTAAAAGCAAGGTGGGAGACCAGGCAAAGTTTATAACTTCTAGGGCTGGTGTTTCTCCAAAAATAATAAAAACAGCTAACAAGATAATACAGGCAATGTTCTTATTAATACAATTAGTAGCCCAAAAACATACTGTCATAAATAGAAATGAAAATATAATATTTTGATTTAGATTAAAACTTAATGGATTTAAAGTAAAAAGAACTAGACTGGCTAATAAAATAATAATAAATTGTTTTAAATTTTTTTTAGACAAGAAATTTCCTCCTTTAAAATAAATTAAAAAAAAGCACTAAAACAGTGCTTCCATTAAAAATATACAGCGGAAGCAGTAATATGTCGCATAAATAACTTATTTCGTTTTGTGGCAACATCCCATCCACCAAACACTTAACGCATATTACCTACTCTGTTTTAGGAGTTTAAATTTTCACTTGTACTAGTACAACTAAAGTTTATAAGAATATTTGGGCTTTGTCAAACAAGTATTCTTAAAAAATGCTAGAAAGTCCAATATGATAGGTATATAATGATATATTGTAAGGATTAATATATAAGGAGTGTTATTATGATAAAAAATATAAAAATAAACATAGACATAGTTGAAGCTATGTTATATTTTTGGCAGGCAACAAGTGAAAATGAAAAAACAGGAGAATCCTATATAATAAGCATAGGAGAGTATCCAGATATGGAACATATTTATAATGAAAACTTTGATAAGGAGTCAGTTAGACTAGTCTTATCTTCCATATCAAATAAGGAGTTATTGAATGGAGGAACTAAAGAAGAAAGAAAGTATTGGAATAACAACATGTGGGTTATGGAAGATTTAGAATTTACAAATATGATGGTAGAGCCAGTAAAACAGTTAAACCTAAATCATATGATAGATAAGCTTAATGAAAAGAACTCAGACTTTCCGTATGAAGAAATAGAGCTTTCTTTTGTACCAGGACATCTAGATGAATATAAAATCGAAGAAAATAAGTTAATCATCAACTTCTTTAGAATAATGCCAGATCTTTATGTAGAAGATAAGGTGACAATTGCAGGAGTAGATTTTGATGAATATATAGAAGAAAAACTATTTGAACTAATATCCTAGAAACAATCCCCAGTTATAGTAAAATTAAAATAGCCTAATATGGGTATAAAACCTTTGAAAGCTATTGTTTAGTAGTTCAAAGGGGGATACAGAATGAAAAAAGAATTAGATATTATTAACCAAGCTATTTTAAATGAAATTGAAGGATATGAATTTTATAAGCTAGCAGCTAATGGAACACCAAATGGAGAAAGTAAGGAAGCTTTTATGGAGTTGGCTAATGAAGAACTAAAGCATGCTAAATATTTAGAATCCTTGTCTAAAAAAATAACAGATGGGGAAGAGGATGAGTTTTATCTAGCTTTTGAATCAGAGGTACCATCACCAGACATTTATAATTGGGATAAGGTAGATGGGGACTATACAAGTTTAGCTATGTCAGTTTTTGGAATAGCTATAGAGTTAGAGAAGGCTTCTATAGAATTTTATGAAAAAGCTAAGGAGCAAACTGAATTAGAGGAAGCAAGAAAGCTTTATGATATACTTATAAAGTGGGAAGAGGTGCATTTAAATCAGTTTACTGAACAGTACAATATGTACAGAAAGGACTGGTGGGCAGACCAGGGTTATGCACCTTTTTAACAACTAATAAAGAGGTGGTTTTTTGAAAAGAATTAAGCAGGTTATAATTATATTTGGTATTTTCTTTTTGTCTCAATATCTTAAAGATACGCTGAATTTGATTTTCCCTAGTTCCATACTAGGTATGCTTATTTTAACTCTTTTATTAGTTACCAGGATTGTAAAAGTTGAAGAAATTAATGGATTGACGAATATCCTTTTAGGATATTTGTCATTCTTCTTTTTACCAGTCTTTGTAACAGTAAAAGATTCAATAATTGAAATAAAAGATATTATAATTCCCTTATT
>JASKZW010000024.1 GCA_030147425.1 Tissierellales bacterium | reverse complement strand
TAGATATAAAGGAGGGATAAAATGAATAACTATGAAAACTTAAATGAAAATCAAATAAAAATACTAGAATACCTAAAAGAGTTTAACCTTAAAAAGGGCTATCCCCCTTCTATTAGAGAGATATGTAAGGCTGTAGGTTATAAATCTACATCTTCAGTCTATAAGCACTTAAATATATTAGAAGAAGAAGGTTATATAAGAAAGGACTCTAGTAAGCCTAGGGCTATTGAAATATTAGAAGAGGATAAGGAAATCCAAAGAAACAATAAAACTATCCCTCTCCTAGGTGAAATAGTAGCAGGAATGCCTGCCTTAGCCCAGGAAAATATATATGACTACTATAGCATACCAGAAGACTTAATAAATAATGGGGATTTTATGTTAAGGGTTAGAGGAGATAGTATGATAGGCATAGGCATATATGAAGGGGACTATGTAATTGTCCAAAGTCAGACTAGTGCAATTAACGGAGACATAGTAGTAGCCTTGGTTAATAAGGAAGAAGCTACTCTTAAAAGATTCTATAAGGAAAAGGATTCTATAAGACTACAGCCTGAAAATCCAACTATGGATCCTATCTATAGTAAGGATGTACAAATACTAGGTGTAGTTAGAGCTTTATATAGGAGATTTTAAAAGAACTCAAGAAGTATTGTCTTGAGTTCTTTTTTATTTACCAAAGAAATCCTTACTTTTTTCAATAAGTTTCTCCCTATTAAAATTTTCTACATCTACCCAGTTAACCCTGTCTTCCCTTCTGAACCAGGTAAGTTGTCTTTTTGCATATCTTCTACTGTTTCTTTTTAATATTTTTATAGCTTCATCAAGGCTAATTTCTCCCTTTATATAGGCTATAATTTCCTTGTATCCTATAGCTTGCATTGAAGTAAGATCTTCATCATATCCTTTTTCATAAAGTTCCTTAACCTCTTCAACAAGGCCTTCCTCAATCATTTCATCTACCCTTCTATTAATCTTTTCATAAAGATTAGACCTATCCCTATAGAGGCCTAGCATAAGCAAGTTATATTCATTATTAGGCCTTCTAAAGTTATTATTAATTTCAGAAGCTTTTTTGCCAGTAACTTCACAAATTTCTAAGGCCCTTACTACCCTTTGCTTATCATTAGGATGGATTTTATCCGCTGATTCAGGATCAACTTCCTTCAAAAGTCCATGTATATAGTTCCTTCCTTTAGATTCAGCTAAGTTTTCATACTTTTCTCTAATACTATAATGGGGCCTTACTTCAGTAAAATCTAAATCATAAATAAGAGAATTTATATAAAGTCCTGTACCACCAACTACTATAGGTATTTTACCCCTACTGTTAATATCCCTTATTAAGCTTTTAGCCCTTTCATTAAAATCAGATACAGTAAACTCCTCCTTTGGATCTACAATATCTAACATATAATGCTTAATACCTTCCATTTCATCGTCTAGTATCTTATCTGTACCAATATCCATATACTTGTATATTTGCATAGAATCTGCTGAAATAATCTCACCATCAAGCTTCTTAGCAATATCTAAGGATAAGGATGTCTTTCCTACTCCTGTAGGTCCTGTAATAATCATTAAATTATCCTTATTCACTTAATCCACCTCCTTAAAGAATACGCTTAAACAGCTTCTCTACATCCTTTTTATTTAGTTTTAAAACAGTAGGCCTGCCGTGAGGACAGGTAAAAGGTATTTCTGTTTCTCCTAAGTCCTTTAAAAGCCTATCTGTTTCTATATCATGAAGCTTATCCCCGCTTTTAACTGCATAAGTGCAGGCCAACTTACTGATTTTATCCAACCTAAGTTCATAAAAGCTATCTATATCTGAGCCATTATAGTCTAGATTATCTAATATCTCAAAAAATAGCTTCTTAATTTCAGGTTCTCCAAAAATTATAGGAACCTTCCTTATAATCACAGTATTGTCTCCAAAACCTTCCACATCAAAGCCTATATTCTTAAAGAAATCTTCATTATCCTTAAAAATACTAAGCTCATTATTAGTTAACTGTACAAGTTCTGGAGTCATTAAAACTTGGCTGTGTATATCCTCTTTTTCAAAATCTTTAATTATTCTTTCATACATAATTCTTTCATGGGCAGCATGCTGGTCTATTAAAATTAAATCTTCATTTAGCTTATCCTCGCCTATCAAATAAGTTTGAAAAACCGATCCTATAATATTAATATTATTAATAAACTTTTTAAAGCTATTTTTTTCAGAATTTGACTTTTCTTTAATCTTTTTATCTTCTTTAGCATCCTCCTCATCCTTACAAGGCTCACTAAAGTTAATATCTTCTATTTGTCTTTCCCTGTCATTGTCATTATTATTAGGCTTGAGTTTAGTCTGGTCTTCACCTAGGTCTTCCTCTGCTCTCCTACTATCAAAAAGCTCTTCTATAGGCTTATCATTACTTACATCTCCAGCCTTTTCTACTTCCTCTGCAATAGTCTCTTCTAATTCATCTAAGGAAAGCTCATAAAGCTCATCTACAGATATAAAGGATTGTTCTTCAATATCTTTTTCATAAAGCTTAAGAGGTTCATTAGTTTTTTTCTCCTCTTTTTTCTCTTCCTGCCTTATAATTTGTCCTAAATCTTCAACTTCTAAGGACTCCTTAACTACTGGGTCAACAGCAGTTAATATCCCATTATTAATTAACTTTATATCAGTAAAATTTACCTCTTCCTTAGTTGGATGAATATTAACATCTACCATAGCCGGATCAATATCTATAAAAAGCACATAGACAGGAAATCTGCCATTAGGAATAAGAGACCTGTATATAGCCTCAATTTTCTTTCTAATCTCCTTATTAAATACATACCTATTATTTACATATAAATATTGATGGTTTCTATTAGATCTATAAAAACTCTTGCTAGAAACATAGCCTTTAATACTTAGTTTTTCAGACTTATAATTTACTTCTAATAAATTTTGACTAAAGTCCCTGCCTAAAATTGAGTGAATGGCTTGTAATAAGTCCCCACTTCCTGGAGATTTAAAAATAACCTTTCCATCCTTTATATACTTAAAAGATACATTAGGATTACCAAGGGCTAGCCTAGTAATGGTATCAGTAACCTTATTGCCTTCTGCATTTGCATTCTTTAAAAAGTTTTTTCTTACAGGAAAGTTATAGAAAATATCCCTTATAATAAGGCTAGTTCCATTTGGGCAAACACTATTCTTAATTTCCTTAATTTCTCCATTTTCAATAATAGCCTGGCTTCCTTTTCCATCCCTGGTTTTTGTAAAAAGCTCTAGCTTGGAAACAGCTATAATACTAGCCAAAGCTTCACCCCTAAAGCCAAAAGAACTTATATTATATAAGTCTTCAGCTGTAAACAGCTTACTAGTAGAATGTCTTTTAAAGGCCAAGGGTATATCTGCCCTGCTAATACCAAAACCATTATCACTAATCCTGATATAATCCTTTCCCCCTCCCCTTATCTCTAGGCTTATTTCACTAGACTCAGCATCTAGGGAGTTCTCCACTGTTTCCTTTACAATAGCTGCCGGATCATTAATAACTTCTCCAGCAGCTATTTGTTGAATTGTCTCATGGTCTAATTCCCTTATTCTCTTACTAGTCATTTAAATCATCCTTTATCTCTTCAATAGAACTTTTTATCTTATTAAGTCTGTTTAAGGCCTCTATAGGTGTTATATTATTCATATCAATATCTTCTATATAGGCTATAAGATCTTCATAAGGGTTATGATATACCTTTTCATACTGAACTTCAGGAAGCTCAGCTAACTTATCTAAATCAATACTATGGCTTCCTTCTATATGACTTAATATGTCCTGGGCCTTTCTTACAATAGCCTTGTCTATACCAGCTAATTTAGCTACCTCTATACCATAGCTCTTATTAGTAGTCCCAGGAATAATCTTCCTTAAAAAGGAAAGCTCCCCTCCCTCTTCATCTACCATAACAGTAAGATTCTTTACTCCATCTAGGCTCTTTTCCAACTCAGTAAGTTCATGGTAGTGGGTAGCAAAAAGAGTTTTAGCTCCTATCCTATTGGCTATATGTTCTAGTAGAGCCCAGGCTATACTTAGTCCGTCATAGGTAGAAGTTCCCCTTCCTACTTCATCTAGGATAAGCAAACTATGGGAACTAGCATTATTAATAATATTAGCCACCTCATTCATCTCTA
>JASKZW010000022.1 GCA_030147425.1 Tissierellales bacterium | reverse complement strand
TAGTTCTAATAAATTTATAGTTTTTACTAATAATGAGATTTATGGCAGTGCTAGGGAAAAGACTAGGGCTAAAAAGAAGACGAAGGAGTCTGGCTTAGATTTTTCAGACCTATCAGTAGGGGACTATATAGTTCATGAGAACCATGGTATAGGTAGGTACTTAGGTATAGAGCAGCTCGATGTTCAGGGAATAAAGAAGGATTATCTAAGCCTATCCTATAGGGGAAATGACAAGCTTTATGTTCCAGTAGACCAAATGAATCTAATTAAAAAGTATATAGGGTCTGAAGGAGCCAAGCCTAAGTTAAATAAGTTAAGCAGCCAGGAATGGGTTAAGACTAAGGCTAGGGTACAAAAGTCTATAGAGGATATGGCAGAGGAGCTTTTAGAACTTTATGCCAAGAGGGAAAGTTTTAAGGGCCATGCTTTTTCCAAGGATACAGTTTGGCAAGGAGAGTTTGAAGATCTGTTTCCTTATGAGGAAACTGACTCCCAGCTAAGAAGTATAAATGAAATAAAGGAAGATATGGAGTTAGCCAAGCCTATGGACAGGCTTTTATGCGGGGATGTAGGTTATGGAAAGACAGAAGTAGCCCTAAGGGCCTGCTTTAAGGCAGTTATGGATAATAAGCAGGTAGCATTTTTAGTTCCTACTACTATATTAGCCCAACAGCACTATGAAACAATGAAGGAAAGATTTAAAAACTTCCCGGTTAATATAGAAGTCCTAAGTAGGTTTAGGAGTAAAAAACAACAGAATGAGGCTATTGAAGGTTTAAAGATGGGAAGTGTAGATATTGTTATAGGAACCCATAGGATTTTATCCAAGGATATTAAGTTTAAGGATTTAGGACTTTTAGTAGTAGATGAGGAGCAGAGATTTGGTGTAAAGCACAAGGAAAGGTTAAAAAGTATTAAGTCTAATGTAGATGTTCTTACCTTAACAGCTACTCCAATTCCTAGAACCCTTCACATGTCTTTGGTAGGCATTAGGGACATGAGCGTTTTAGATGAGCCACCAAGGGAAAGAAATCCAATCCAAACCTATGTGGTAGAATATAATGAGGATATGATAAGGGAAGCAATCTTAAAGGAGATATACAGGCAGGGGCAGGTTTATTTTGTCTATAATAGAGTTATGGATATAGATAAGATTGCCTTGTCCATACAAAAGTTAGTTCCTGAAGCCAGGCTTAGGGTAGCCCATGGGCAAATGGGAGAAGCTAGGCTGGAAGCTATTATGACTGACTTTGTAGAAGGGGAATTTGATATACTGGTTTCTACAACTATAATTGAAACTGGCCTGGATATTCCTAATGTAAATACTATAATTATCTATGATGCTGATAAGATGGGCCTGTCCCAACTTTACCAGTTAAGGGGTAGGGTTGGTAGAAGTGATAGGTTGGCCTATGCTTATTTTACCTATGAAAAAGATAAGGTCTTGACAGAGATAGCTGAAAAAAGATTAAATGTAATTAAAGAGTTTACAGAATTCGGCTCAGGGTTTAAAATAGCTATGAGGGACTTACAAATTAGAGGAGCAGGAAATCTTTTAGGAACAGAGCAGCATGGACACATGGATGCTATAGGTTATGATCTTTATGTTAAGTTTTTAAATCAGGCTGTTAAAAGATTAAAGGGTATGGAAGTTGAGGAAGAAATAAATACTAGTATTGAATTAGATATAAGTGCCTATATACCTGACTCCTATATTAAAAATGAGGAACAGAAGATAGTTATGTATCAAAAGATTAACTCTATAAAAACTGAAGAGGAAAAGGATGAAATAGTAGATGAATTAATAGATAGGTATGGTGACCTGCCTAGGGAAGTAGAAAACTTACTTTTTGTTTCCTATATAAAGGCCCAGGCAGAAAGAATATCTGTAGAAAGAATTTACCAGAATAATAGGTTTATTGTTTTAGAATTTGCTGATTTTGACTCAGTTAGTAAGGAAGTTATAGCCATGGTAAGTGGAGAGTATGGACAGAGAATATATTTTGACTTGTCAGAGAAGATGGCCTTTAAGTATAGCTATGGGAAAAAGCCTTTGGATGGCTTGCTCCAGCTTATAGACTTTATTAGGCTTTCTAAAGAGGAATTAGAAGAAGGAAAGGGAGTGTAGTAGATGCAGAAAAAGAAGCTAGTAGCCCTGTTTCTATCCTTGCTTGTATTATTATCTGGATGTAGTTCAGGCAAGCAGGGAGTTATATCTAATGTAGAAGGTGAAGATATAAGACTAGAAGATTTTGAGGAAGAATATGAAATAGCTAAGAAGGTTAGGCAGGAGCAGTTTGGCAAAGATATTATGGAGAAGGAAATAGAAGGAGAGCTTTACGAGGATATATTAAAGGAAGAAATATATAATCTTTTAGTGGATGAAGTAATAATAGCTAAGGATTTAGAGAGATTAGAAATAGGAGTTACTAAGGAAGAAGTAGAGGAACTAAGTAAGGAGCTAAGAGAAGCAAGGATAAATGAACTTGGTGGGGAGAAAGAATATGAAGAACTCTTAAAATCCTTTGGCTTAAATGAAGACTACATTAAAAAGACCATAAGAAGGAATTTAGTTTTGGACAAGCACTTAGAAAATTTTTTAAACAAGGCCCATGTGGAAAAAAATAAGATTCAAAGCTACTATGACAAGCATGGCGATGAGATGAAGAAAAGATTGGTTAGCCATATCCTAGTTGAAAGTGAAGAAGAAGGAAAGGAAGTTCTTAGAAGAATAAAAGAGGAAGGGGCTGACTTTCATGAACTAGCAGTCTTAGAGTCAGTAGATACTTCAACAGTTGACCTAGGTGGAGAAATTGGCTATGTAGGCAAGGGAGAGTTGACAGAGATAGGCTTAGGAGCCTTGGAAGAGCCAGCTTTCCAATTAGAAGTAGGTCAAATAAGTGATCTTATAGAAAGTGATCTAGGTTATCATGTTATTTATGTAGAGAATGAAAAGAAATCTTTAGAAGATTTGCAAGGAGATATAGTAAATATTATAAAGTATGAGATGTATATTGAGCATATTAAGGAATTAAAAGAGAATGCAGATATAAAAACTTATATGAAAGAGTTTAAATAAAGCCCTTGAAAGGGCTTTATTTAAGCTTATAGTTTAGGAGGACATTATATGAAGGATAAAGGATTCCTTAAAGGGGCTGCTATCTTAGGTATAGCAGGAGCCTTGGTAAAGGTACTAGGTGCTTTTTACAGGATACCCCTAGGAAATATATTATTAGATGAGGGAATGGGTTATTATCAGACAGCCTATCCTTTTTATGTATTATTGCTAACCCTGGCAACAGCTGGTTTTCCAGTAGCCATTGCAAAATTAGTATCGGAAAAAAGAGCCTTAGAAAATTACAAGGGAGCCCACCAGGTATTTAAAATATCTTTTAGGGTACTTTTTATAACAGGTTCTATAGCATCAATATTTGTTTTATTAAATGCAGGGAAAATAGTAGGACTTTTAGAAAATCCTAATGCTTACTATTCTCTTTTAGGTCTAGTGCCAGCCTTGTTTTTTGTGCCTATAATGGCATCTTTGAGAGGTTATTATCAAGGACAACACACTATGACACCTACAGCCTTATCCCAGGTAGTTGAACAATTATTTAGGGTTATAGGTGGACTGAGCCTAACTTATTTATTTTTAAATTTAGGCTTGGCCCAGGCTGCAGGAGGAGCGTCTCTAGGAGGTTCTATAGGAGCCCTTGCAGGAACCTTGGTAATGATTATTATCTACCTAAAGGATAGGGGAAAAAGAGAAGAGGAACTTTCTAACTGTAAGGGTTCAGAAGAAGCGGTAGGGGCAGTTATAAAGAGCTTACTAGTTATAGCCATTCCTATAACTATAGGATCAGCTATAGTTCCTATAATGAATACTATTGATACCTTTATAGTTTTAAGAAGGCTTCAAAGTATTGGCTATAGCCAGGAGTTAGCTAACTCCCTATACGGACAGCTAACTGGATTTGCCCAAACTCTTATAAACTTACCTCAGGTATTTTCTATGGCCTTGGCTATGAGCTTGGTTCCGTCAGTATCAAGGGCCTTTGTTAAGGAGGATAAGAAGGAAGTAAACCACCTGGCTGAGACAGGGATCAGGATTACCTTACTAATAGGTTTACCAGCAGCTTTTGGACTTTTTATTTTGGCAGAACCTATAATAGC
>JASKZW010000008.1 GCA_030147425.1 Tissierellales bacterium | reverse complement strand
AGGAAATTAGGGAGGATACAATATTAATTAGTCTTATGCATGTAAATAATGAAATAGGAAGTATTCAGCCTGTTGACTCAATAAAAAGCTTAGTAGAAAAAAAAGATAGCAAGGCTTTGATTCATATAGATGGGGTTCAAGCGTTTTGCAAGATTAATGTAGATTTAAAGAAGATGGGTGTAGACTCTTATTCTATATCAGGACATAAAATCTATGGTCCTAAGGGAATAGGAGCCTTATATTTAAAAGATGAAAAGATTCTTGAACCACTTATATTAGGTGGGAATCAAGAAAGGGGTATAAGGTCAGGAACAGAAAATACTCCAGGAATTTTAGGATTTGCTAAGGCAGTAGAAATACAGGAAGGTAGTTTAGAAGAAAATTATAGAAGAGCTTGGGATTTAAAAGAATATTTATTAAAGTCTCTATCATCTAATATAGATGACATTAGGATAAATAGTCCTTTGTCAGAGGATCACTCCCCTTATATTGTAAATGTAAGTTTTGCACATATAAGAAGCGAGATCCTGCTACATTATTTAGAACAGGACAATATATATATATCCACAGGTTCAGCTTGTTCAAAAGGAACTAGAAAAAGTCATGTTCTTCAAGCTATTAAGCTAAATGACGAGCTTATAGATGGGTCTGTAAGGATTTGTTTTTCAAAATATAATACTAAAGAGGATATAGATATTTTTATTGAAAAAACTAAAAAGGCAGTTGAAGAAATAAGAGAGATTACATTAAATTGAGGTGGAGAAAATGAAAAGAGTTTTAAGTGTTAGTATAGGTGAAATAGCCCTAAAGGGTAAGAATAGATCTTTTTTTGAAAATCAATTAATAGATAAAATGAAGAGGGTAATGAAAGGGCTAGACTACAAAAAAATATATAAGGAGCAAGGTAAGATTTATATAGAAATATCAGAAGAAGATGAGAAAGAAGCAATAAATAACTTAAAGAAAGTTTTTGGACTAATCTATATAAGTCCTTGCTATAGAGTAGATAAAAATATGGAAGAAATAGAAGGGGCAGCTAAAAAAATATTAGGAGAGAAACTAAAAGAAAGTTCTATAGAGACCTTTAAGGTAGAGAGTAAAAGGGCAGATAAATCTTTTAAGTTTAAATCTCCAGAGATATCTAGGGAGATAGGAGGAAAGCTTCTAAGAGAGTATGGAGATGAAATAAAGGTAGATGTTCATAACCCAGATATATACGTGTATATAGATATTAAAGAACATGCCTATGTTTATATCGACAGGCATGAAGGCTATGGAGGTCTCCCAGTAGGAACTAATGGAAAGGGTATGCTTCTACTATCAGGAGGAATTGATAGTCCTGTTGCAGCCTTTATGATGGCTAAAAGAGGAGTAGAAATATCAGCTGTCCATTACCATAGTTATCCATTTACTAGTGAGAGGGCGGAGGAGAAGGTTAAGGACTTAGCTAGAATACTTTCTGTTTATACTGGAGATATAAAACTATATAGCGTTAATATTTTAGAAATACAAAAGGAAATAAATAAAAAATGCCCTGCAGATGAGATGACGATTTTATCAAGAAGATTTATGATGAAGATAGCAGAAAAAATTGCAGATCAGAACAATATTCATGCTTTAATAACAGGTGAAAACTTAGGACAAGTAGCTTCTCAAACTATTCAGGGTCTTACAGTTACTAATGCAGCTGTAAATAAGCCTGTATTAAGACCTTTAATAGGTTTTGACAAACAGGATATAATTGAAATAGCTAAGGATATAGGAACTTATGAAACTTCCATAAAACCTTTTGATGATTGTTGTACTTTGTTTTTACCAAAGCATCCAGTAACTAGGCCTAAATTAGAGGATATTATAGAATCAGAAAGTAATTTAGATGTAGAAGGGCTAGTTAGCAAGGCTATAGAAAATATGGAAGTATATGAAATTAAATAGAAAAGAAAAGGAAACTTCTAGATGAAAATCTAGGAGTTTTTTTATTATAAAAAACTATTGACTTATTCTTATAAGCTAGTTTATAATTAAAATGTTAATTTTAAAGTTTACTATAAGTAAGTATTAAGTTTAATATAATAAGTAAAGGTGGTTGGTGTTGTGGAAATAGGAGATAAGATTAGAAGACTAAGGGTTAAGAATTCTTTAACCCAAGAAGAATTAGCAGATAGGTCTGGAGTCACCAAGGGATTTATTTCCCAATTAGAAAGAGACTTAACCAGCCCCTCTATATCAACCTTAGAAGATATATTGGATGGATTAGGAACCAATTTAGCTAATTTTTTTACTGATGACGAGGATGAACAAATTGTTTTTAAAAAGGATGACTTTTTCAAATCTGAGGAAGATGAACTTGGCTATGAAATAAAGTGGATAGTACCTAATGCCCAGAAAAATCAAATGGAGCCTATTTTAGTTAATTTATCCAAGGGAGGCAGAACTAAAAAAGATAGCCCCCATGAGGGAGAAGAATTTGGATACCTAATTAAGGGTAAGCTATTACTATACTTAGGAAATGAAAGTTATGAAATAAATGAAGGGGAAAGTTTTTATTATAAGGCTAATTTAGATCACTATATAGAAAACATAAACAAAAAAGAGTCGATTTTACTTTGGGTTACTACCCCACCTAACTTTTAAAGGAGGTTTTTAAATGGAAATAATAGAATTAAAAAATATAGTAAAGGTTTTTGATGAGGATGTTGTACTAAATAATATTAATTTAAAAGTTAAAAAAAATGAATTTCTTACTTTGCTAGGTCCTAGTGGTTGTGGCAAGACTACTATACTTAGAATTATTGGAGGATTTGAAGA